>JACOMT010000127.1 GCA_014623385.1 Paracoccaceae bacterium | reverse complement strand
AACTATAATGTAATTTAAATTACAAATCCTTTTTTTGGTGGGCAATTATTATTATATAATTAAAGATTAATCCTGAATGAGGAGATTGGAGGAGAAATTAATGTGGCAAATAAGCTGGCTGACACCAAGTCATGGTATTATGTTGGGACTGCTGTTGGGGTTTGCCATCGCCCACAGCGGTTTAGCTGCTTTGCGAACTTACGGCGAAGCCAAAATTGGCCCTCGACTCTACCGCGTCCTTTTTGCTTTAGTGAGCATTCCCTTCGCTACTATTCTGATTATTTATTTTTTCAATCATCATTACGATGGGTTGATTCTTTGGCAATTACAAGGTATAATAGGGGTAAAAACTATTGTCTGGATACTCTCAGCTATTTCCTTTCTCTTTCTTTATCCAGCCACATTTAATCTATTAGAAATAGCAGCCATTTCCCAACCGAAAGTTCATCTTTATTCTCAGGGTATCATTCGGATCACTCGTCACCCCCAAATGGTAGGACAAATAATTTGGTGTATCGCTCACACTCTTTGGATCGGTACTAGCTTTACTCTCCTCACTTCCCTGGGGTTAATTGCCCATCACTTGTTTGCTGTTTGGCATGGCGATCGCCGTCTCCAACAACGCTATGGGGAAGCTTTTACCACCGTCAAAGCTAACACCTCTGTTATTCCTTTCCTCGCTATTATAGATGGGAGGCAAAACTTCCCTTGGTTAGAATTTGTTCGCCCAGCTTACCTGGGAGTTACTGCCTTTGTTATTTTACTCTGGTGGGGACATCCTTGGTTAATAATGATGACTTCTCAAGTAAACTGGTGATTACAGTTTCACGCAGAGACACAGAGGCCCAGAGAGAGAGGCGCTGCGGACTATGGGCGTCCAGCGGCGGTTCATAATTTAATTGTTAAGAAATAAAAATTAGCATGTTTTCCGTTGATCTCCATTGGTTGTATCATTATCTCAATATAACAAACGCAATTTAAAATTCCAAGATAATGATAGTTTCAATCAACGAGCAAACCTTTGTTCAGGAGGTTTTAGCATCGGATAAACCTGTTATCGTCCATTTTTGGGCACCTTGGTGCGGTTTGTGTCGGGCGATAGAACCGATTTTGGCCACATTTCAGTCTCGGTGGGAAGATGAAATTCAATTAGTGGGGCTGAATGCCGATTTGTCTCTGCGGTTAGCTAGCGCTTATCGCCTTAGAACCCTTCCTACTCTCATTTTATTCCAGTCTGGTAATGTTATCCATCGACTGGAAGCCTTCCAAGGACGAGAAGGACTGTACCAACATCTAGAAAAAATGGTGGTTAATCTCGTTCCTCAATCAGTTTAGCTTGTTGGTAGGGGGATAAGATGTGCCACAATGATGAGCGGTAATTTCCAGAAAGTAACAAAGTAGGCGTTAGCAATGGAACCGCTTTATCATTACGCTTGGTTGATTCCCTTCCTGCCACTAGCAGGGGCGACACTAGTCGGTTGTGGGCTTATCTCCTTCAACAAAGCAACCAATAGTCTCCGACAAGTCATCTCTGTCCTGGGAGCGTCCATGGTTCTCTCTTTGGCGCTACTGAGGAGTCAAATTCAAGGACATGAGGCTTACACCCGCACCTTTGAATGGGCAGCAGCGGGGAATTTTCACCTTGACCTGGGCTATACCATCGACCACCTCAGTACTCTAATGCTGGTCATCGTGAGTACTGTAGCTTTATTGGTGATGATTTACACCGATGGCTATATGGCTCACGATGCCGGTTATGTACGGTTCTATGCCTATTTGAGTCTCTTTAGTTCCTCCATGTTGGGGCTAGTGGTGAGCGCTAATTTGGTGCAAATCTATATCTTCTGGGAATTGGTGGGCATGTGTTCCTATCTGCTTATCGGTTTCTGGTTTGATCGCCCTGCGGCAGCAGATGCCTGTCAAAAAGCCTTTGTCACCAACCGGGTGGGGGACTTTGGCTTGCTGTTGGGTATGCTGGGTTTGTATTGGGCAACGGGCAGTTTTGAATTCCATGTTATGGGGGAACGACTCTCGGAATTAGTCTCCTCCGGGCATTTAGGGGCTGGTCTGGCAGCCCTTTTTGCTGTTTTGGTTTTTTTAGGTCCCGTAGCCAAATCAGCCCAATTCCCCCTCCATGTTTGGCTCCCAGACGCTATGGAGGGTCCAACCCCCATTTCTGCTCTCATTCACGCTGCAACAATGGTAGCAGCGGGGGTTTTCCTAATTGCTCGCATGTACCCGGTATTTGAACATGTACCGGCAGCCATGACAGTAATTGCTTGGACTGGAGCTTTTACAGCCTTCCTGGGAGCCACCATCGCCCTCACCCAAAATGATATTAAGAAGGGTTTAGCTTATTCTACTATTTCCCAACTGGGTTACATGGTCATGGCTATGGGAATTGGCTCCTATACAGCAGGACTGTTTCACCTCATGACCCACGCCTATTTTAAGGCCATGCTCTTCCTCTGCTCCGGTTCCGTGATTCACGGTATGGAAGGGGTAGTAGGTCATGATCCCGTGTTGGCTCAGGATATGCGGGTTATGGGGGGATTGCGGAAATACATGCCTATTACTGCTACCACCTTTTTAATCGGTACTTTGGCAATTTGCGGTATACCCCCTTTTGCTGGTTTTTGGTCGAAAGATGAAATCTTAGGACAAGCTTTTACCGCCAATCCCGCCCTCTGGGCTGTAGGTTGGTTAACCGCTGGGCTGACTGCTTTTTATATGTTCCGCATGTACTTCATGACCTTTGAAGGGGAATTTAAAGGGAAGGATGAGTCCCGGATCGCCCAGCTATCTCAAGGCCATGACAGTCACAGTCATGATGGTCATCGTACCTCTCCTCATGAGTCTCCCCTCACCATGACCTTTCCCCTCATGGTACTAGCAATTCCTTCTGTAGCCATTGGTTTGCTGGGCGTGATGGTCATGATTTGGCCGCGCCTGTCCACAGCCGCCGATTGGCAGGAGGGTGCGGCATTGGGCGCAATCATGATTCTGGCGGCGACCCTGGCACGTGCCTGTGTCCAAATTCAGGTACGCCAGCTGGTCAAAACCGACAGCACGGCGGCAATCGTGTTCTGGTTTTCGATCACTGCAACGGTTTTATCCCTGGCAACGCTGCCCTTTGGCTGGGTGGTGCCGCCGCTGGACATTGTGCTGGTCCTGATCTGCGGCGGACTTATTGGCGGGGCCGCGCAGATTCTGGTCACGTCCTCGTTGCGCTATGGCCCCGCATCGATGCTGGCACCTTGTGATTATGTGTCGATGCTGTTTGCGATTGTGATTGGCTTTGTCTGGTTTGGCGAATGGCCAACGCCGATCATGTTGATCGGTGCGGTTCTGGTTATTGTCGGCAATATGCTGGTCATCTGGCGCGAACATCAGCCGAGTCTGGAATGCGGCAGGGCCCGGTCCCCGATGGATGCCAAAAACTGACTTTACCTTTTACCGAATCTGCCTGATATGCTGGGTTTAACCACAGGAGTCCCGCCATGTCCGACGCCTCAGATCACAAACGGAACATGCAGGCCATACAGGCACAACAGCGTGCCAAACTGGCCGGAACACGGGACCCCGGGCGCGGTCTGGTTCTGGTCCATACAGGCAAGGGCAAGGGCAAATCCTCATCCGCTTTTGGCGTTATTATCCGCGCATTGGGCTGGAAACAATCGGTTGGCGTGGTGCAGTTTATCAAAGGCAAATGGAACACCGGCGAACAACAGTTTTTCCAGGCCCATGATCTGGTGACCTGGCACAGGATGGGCGACGGGTTCACCTGGGACACACAGGACAGGGATATGGATACGCGCGCGGCCCAATCGGCCCTGGCCAGGGGGCGCGAAATGATGCAAAGTGGCACCTATGATCTGGTCGTACTGGACGAGATCAATATTGCGATGCGGTATGATTATGTCACGGTGGACCAGGTTCTGGCGGCCCTGGACTCGCGATCAAACCGGACAAACGTCATTCTTACCGGGCGCGATGCCAGGTCGGCACTGTGTGCCTATGCCGATCTGGTCACCGAAATGATTGAGGTGAAACACCCGTTCAACGCCGGAATCAAAGCCCAGCGTGGGATCGATTTCTAAGCCGCGTGTGGCGTTGGAGCAGGCGGATTTCTGGGACAAGTTGGTTCCGGGCGGGTCGTTCATGGTCCGCACGACAAACCGGACCCGCATGGCACCAACCCCCGGGCCAAAGCCGGAGCCCCGACCCACTAACCGGCACGGACCCGCATGGCACCGCAGATCGGCCAGCCCCCTGACGTCATTGCCAACCCCACCCGCCCCCGGGTAAAGTCCGGGTATCATTGCCGGGTTCTTTTTGCTGACACATTTGCTGACCATCCAGGCGGCAACCGCTGGCCCCGTGCCTACAAAGTCCCCAAGGGTCCGGTTATGGCCAACAAAAAGCGCACCCGTATTTTAAACGGTATCTCACAGGTCGCCCGGCATGCTGTCGGCCAGCAGCGCAAGACCGCCGCATAATCGGGAAGTCCCTTTGGATCATATGTTTCGCGCGGGCCTGCCTGGCTGTCCAGGGTGATGGAATCGCGCTTGTTTCGTGTGCGCAGGGCGGACCTGCACCAGCCGGGCCAGGCGATCATATTGGTGGACATTGAGCAGGCCTAATCGCGATAGGCACAGAGCGCGTCGCGATCCAGCCGATCATGAGGCACAAGGCGGTAATGACGCTCTTCAACCACCTTGACATCGTCGTCTTGTAGGGTGAGCTCGAACAGGGCGATCAGCGCGTCGGCCATGAACTGTGCAGCCATGGCCCGACAGCGCATGCCGGGAAATCTCTGCGCGACGAAGCGCATGTCCTGGGTGGTCTGGACGATGCCGATCTGGTCTTTGCCGCCTTTGGCTTGAACCGGGATGACGTAATGGCAGCCGTGCTTGTCGAGCCCGATACAGAGCTCGTCGATTTCAATCTGCCCCACCCCCTCGACGGTGGTTCGCAGATGGTTCTGCAGGCTGTAGGTGGTCAGGCCAAGGAAGGTGTCGAGCAGCCGGTTATAGCGGACAATAGCAAGAAGTGCCTGCTCATCGTCGAGCGCGTAGGCCCGGATGAGCTCCGGCGTTGCGTCGGGGATATCGATGACGACAAGGTCTTTGCGAGGGGTGATCCGGGTCTTTTTGACCATCTTGAAACGGTACCGCCCTTTGCCCGCGCCTTCGATGATCCATTCGAGCCCTTCGGGCTGGGTATCAAGCACGCTGTCCGGCAAGGCGTTCCTGTAGCGAAACGAGTAGGGTATATCGCCGATGTTCTTGATGCGGGGGAAACCGAACGCGACGGCGCTCTGTTCCAGCTCTTCCCGGTCGAACTCGAACGCGGTTGTCCCGGCCTCGAAGTGGTCAAAAAATACCTTCTCGATCATGGCCTGATATCGGTTGTGCTGCTTAGCCATAGGCAGCCTGTTTGCCTGGGTGCCCGCGCTCGATCTCGATCTGCTTGCGCTTCTTTGCACCGCTCTTCCGGTTGCGACGGCTGGACTGTGCTTTAACCCCGAAATGAGCGGCAGCACCGGACAAGTCCAGCGACAGGAGTGCCGGGTCACCGAGCGCGACGGTCGTGTCGGGACGGGATGGCCTCAGCCCGAGCGCATCGGCGATGCAACCGGCGATCACCCGGGCCAGCGGCGGGGGAACGGCGTTACCGATTTGGCGGGCCCCATGCCACTTGGTGACGTGGAAACGGAACCAATCGGGAAAGCCGTGCAGGCGGGCCATTTCGCTCACGGGGATGCACCGGGCATAGCGATAATGGATCGGGCGCGGGCTGGTGAATGCGCCGCGCGACCCGTCGGTCCCGGCGCGCAGGGTATTCGAGACGCCGTCTGGTGGTAGCTTGAAAAAGCGGCTGACCGGCTCGACAGACCCCGGCGCGGTATCGGCAAAGCGCCGCCGTGAAATCCCGGTGTGTTCGGTGCGGGCGCTCGATGTGAGAACCGCCGGGTTCCAGTCACGGGCGTAACCGTAGTGCCAGGCGTCGCTGGAAAGACAGCGCAGCGCGAACGCATAGGGTGACGGCGCGCCATAGGCGGAGGTGGTCACGGAATCCGATGCGATCAGTGTGCGGAACCGGTCGGCATCCGGCAGGTCGGCCAGGGCGTCGGCACAGCTCGGACCATCGACCAGGCCTTCGATGATTTTCCGCTTGCCCCTGATGTTGGTTGTCGGTCGGGGATATTCGGGTAGCGGCGCATTCTTGCGCGCACCGATCAGGATCAGGCGCTCACGGTGCTGGGGCGTGCCGTAGTGCCCCGCGTTGAGGACGTTCCACGGTTTGCGCACCTGGTAGCCCGCCGCCTCGAACGCGGCAACCAACTCGTCGAGCATCTGCCGGTGCTTGCCGACGGTAAGGCCCTTGACGTTCTCAAAAACGAAGGTGCGGGCGTCCAGCTCGGCGACGATGCGCACAAAATCCCGGACCAGCCGGTTGCGTGGATCGTCGAGGACGCGCTGACCAATCAGCGAAAACCCCTGGCACGGTGCCCCGCCAAAGACACAGTCGATAGGACGGTCCCCGATGTCAGCGGCACACCGGATAGCAGCCCCGCTGAGGCCCTCGACCGAGTGCGGCACGATTGTGGTATCGGGGAAATTGAACTTGTGTACGGCACAGTGAACCGGATCGATTTCGACGGCGGCAGCCACATCGAAACCGACCTGTTCAAAGCCGAGGCTGAGGCCTCCGGCCCCGGCAAATAGGTCGACTCCAATAGGTCTCATAGCGTCATGTATCTGGTTTGGTTGCATTTTTCCCAGCATAACAGGTGATGTCCCGCGTGTTAATCGTATTCTTGTGGCCGAACCTGACAGCATTGATGGCCTTGCGTCTGGTCCTTTGGTCACCGTGCTGACAACGGAAGCGGCCTGAACGGCCTGGTCATGGCTTTTAGGGCGAGGGGCCTTCCCAGGCAATTTCCAGCAAAACAACCCGTCCCGTTACGGGATCGCCCATGCCACCTCTGCCCTACAGATCAACGCCGCCTTTCAGGACGTGCTAGACGCATCTTCCAAAGACCTCTGCCTAATTGGAGGTCGGATCGGCGCAGATGACGGTTTGACCAATGATTGACGCACCAGTGGATTGGCGGTGGTGTTCGCCGACGCGCAAGCGCGGGTTGGAGCGCGCCGGGATCGGACCTCAGGGTTACGATCCGCTGGTCCGCTTCTAAGTGTCCTCTGATCAGGCAGTGGCACCCCGAAGCTGGCGCGGGCACCCTCATTTGCGGCCCCGGCCCGTATGCCACCTGTGCCCGATGCGACGACCCGTTGCGGTTTTCGCAACGCGCTGGTGAAAGACGGTGTCCAAGATGATCTTCTGGCCAGAGTTTACCGTCAGATCGGGGAGTACGGACCGAAGCGGCGATCATCGACGCCACACTGGTGGAACGTGCCGCCCCCGCCCCGGCAGCCATATTGACGCGCCGCAAGA
>JACOMT010000126.1:11033-17219 GCA_014623385.1 Paracoccaceae bacterium | reverse complement strand
TATGGATATCGCCCACCCGGGCCTGGAGCCCGTTGACGCTGGCACCCACGCGCAAGGCCTCGCGCGTGTCGGCATCCCACCCCTTGACCAGATCCCAGGCCGCATCCAGCGCGCCCTGATCATACATCAACCCGACCCAAAACGCCGGTAGCGCACACAGCCGCCGCCATGGCCCCCCATCGGCCCCGCGCATTTCAATGAATCGCTTTACGCGCGCCTCGGGGAACAGGGTGGTCAGGTGATCCGCCCAATCGGACAGGGTCGGCATTTCCCCCGGCAGCGCGGGCAGTTCGCCATTCAGAAAATCGCGAAACGACATGCCCAGCGCATCGATATACACCCCGTCACGATAGATAAAATACATCGGTACATCAAGCGCATACTCGGCCCAGCGTTCAAACCCGAAACCGTCCTCGAACACAAAGGGCACCATGCCCGTCCGGTCCGCGTCCAGATCACCCCAGACATGGCTACGCCAGCTTTTATGGCCGCTCAACCGCCCCTCAAAAAAAGGGGAATTTGCAAATAGTGCGGTCGCGACAGGCTGCAGCGCGATGGCCACGCGCATTTTCTGCACCATGTCCGGCTCGGACGAGAAATCCAGGCTCACCTGGACGGTACAGGTCCGCCGCATCATGGTCGTGCCCATTGTGCCGACCTTTTGCATATAGCTGTCCATCAGCTTGTAGCGGCCTTTGGGCATCAACGGCATCTGTTCATGCCGCCAAATCGGCGCGGCCCCCAGCCCGATGAACCCTACGCCGATTTCATCCGATATTGCCTTGACCTCGCGCAGGTGGTCATTGACCTCGTCACAGGTTTCGTGAACCGTTTCCAGCGGGGCACCCGACAGTTCCAGCGCCCCGCCCGGTTCCAGCGAGATATTCGCCCCGCCCTTGGTCAACCCGATCAGCTTGCCGCCCTCTTCCAACGGGGCCCAGCCGTGGCGGTCGCGCAGGGCGCTGAGCACCGCGTGGACCGACCGGTCACCCGCATAGGGCAGGGGGTTCAACGTGTTCCGGCAATATCCGAACTTTTCATGCTCGGTGCCGATGCGCCAGTCTTCCCTGGGCTTGCAACCCCTGGCCATATAGTCAGCCAATTGTTCGTGCCGTTCAATCGGTCCGCCGCCGGATTGTGGAATGGACATGCGCAGGCTCCGAACATCTGTTGCGTGGGAGCTCAGAATTGGGCGCAAAGCCCGGCGGTTGTCAATGCAGTCGCTGGCAGCGGATATGCCCCCCGCCNGAAACCGCCGCCATATCAACCCGCAGGATTTGGTGGCCCTGGCTACGGGTTGGATAGCCTGCCCGATAGCCTGCCCGCGCGTTTTGTTGCGGTTTCGCCTGTGGTGCGCCACGCCCCCTTCCGTTCCGCAGCCGCATCACGCCGAACAGTCGCCGAACAGTCAGCGCGCCCTGGTCGCGGCTTGCCGGAACTGTTTGCCCCGCCGCCATCGGTTGGTCTACATAAAGCTGTACTCTGGCAGTCACAAGGCGATACAAAGGCGATACATATGCAAGGCCCCGCCCCGCCGCCGGACGGACAGGTCGCCGACGCGGTAAAAGACAATTGGGTAGACCGGTTTGCCCCTGTGGTTACCCGTCCATTTCTGCGGCTCAGCAGGGCGGACCGGCCAATTGGCGCATGGCTGTTGCTGCTGCCGTGCTGGTGGGGGCTGGCGCTGGCCATCCTGTACGATCAGGCACCCCGGTGGGAGGATGCCTGGATCGCGATTGGCTGTGCTGTCGGTGCCTGGCTGATGCGGGGTGCGGGGTGTACCTGGAATGACATCACCGACCGCGATTTTGACGGACAGGTTGCGCGCACCCGATCCCGTCCAATCCCGTCCGGCCAGGCCACAGTCAAAGCCGCCATCATCTGGATGTGCCTGCAATCACTGATTGCCCTTGGCATTTTGCTGACCTTTCACCCGACCGCCATTTGGCTGGGTGTCCTGGCACTGATCCCGGTTGCCATTTATCCCTTTGCCAAAAGGTTCACCTGGTGGCCGCAGGTGTTTCTGGGCATTGCGTTCAATTGGGGTGCCCTGTTGGCCTTTGCCGCCCATACCGGGTCACTGCATATGTCGGCGGTCTGGCTCTATCTGGCAGGGATTGCCTGGACATTGTTCTACGATACGATTTACGCCCACCAGGATGCCGAAGACGACGCATTGATCGGGATCAAATCCACCGCCCGGCGGTTTGGGGCCAGCACTTTCCGATGGCTGCGCTGTTTTCGTGCAGCGACCGTTGCTTTGATGGCGCTGGCCGTGATCCAGGCGGCCCTGCCAGATGCCGGGCTGATGCCCCTTGCAATAGGGCTGATCGGGCCATTGGCCATGGGCTGGCATTTGCACACACAACTTCGACAGTTTGACCCGGACGACAACGGCAAACTCGTGATGATCTTTCGATCAAACCGCGACGCTGGCCTGATCCCCCTGTTTTTCCTTGTGGCAGCTTTGATGGTCTGATCGAATCCTGTGGGCGTGTCCTGTGGGCGTGCCATCCCATGGCGGGTACCACCACTCACAAGATCCAAAGCCCGATGCACCGGTCCTGGCGCTTGCGTGCTGGTGCGTGCTGGAACGACCCTTGCCGCCGCAGCGGTGTGCAACCGGGTGCATCGGATTTGATCGGGGGATTTGATCGGGGATTGGTCTGAAATTGGCGTTGAAAGATGCCGGAACCGCCCGCACCCGGGCGCCGCACAGTGACAGCTGGTCCAGCATCGGGCTGAACCCCGGGAAAGCGGACCGCGACGTCTTGGCCATGCCGGGCTGAACACCGTGGCCGACACCAACGCCGACACCAACAGGGTCACCGGTTGCACTGCCCCGCGCGGATGGCTGGACAGGTTGGGTGTTCCGTCACGGTTCCGGAATGTCTGCCCCGGTCAACAAAGGTATCCATTGACGCCGGAGGCAGCGATTGTGTTCGTGGTCGCGTATAATCTAATCCTGGCCGATTACCAGCGGGCTAGTGCGTGTTCGTCCGCGGTTCGCGCCGCCACCCAATCCGCGCCGTCGCGGCGGAGCTCTTTTTTCCAGAACGGTGCCCGGGATTTCAGATAATCCATCAAAAAAGCCGCCGCATCAAAGGCCGCCTGGCGATGCTGTGCCGCCGTGGCCGCCATCATGATCCGGTCCCCCGCGACCAAACGCCCGTAGCGATGGATGACCAGGGCATCCCGCAGAGCCCATCGGGCTATGGCCTGTTCCGCAATCCGGGTCAGCGATTTTTCGGTCATGCCCGGATAATGTTCGATGACCATCGCGTCCAGGTCACCGTCGGCCAGATCCCGCACAATTCCGGTAAAGCTGACCACGGCCCCGGCCCCCTTTGCCCCTTTGGCAAAGGTTTCGGCTTCGGCACCCAGATCGAACGGTTCGGATTGAACGACGACACGCATCCGGTCACCCGCCTGTCATCGGGGGGAAAAGGGCAATCTCGCGCGCGTTGGTAATTGGCGTGTCAAAATCGGCAAGCTCCTGGTCCACCGCCACGCGCAACGCCGTCAAATCAGCAAATGCCATGGCATAGCGGTCCTCGCGCGCGCGCAGTTCATCAATCAGCCCGGCCACCGTTGCGGCGTTGGTTTCCACGGTTTCTTTTGGTACGCCGATCCGCTCTCGTACCCAGGAAAAATAGCGAACATTCATGGTCTTGGCTCTGTCAGATGCGGGATGGCCTTGCGAAAATAGTCGATACCGGTCACCAGGGTCAAGACCGCCGCCAGCCACAACAGCACCAGCCCCGCCCATCCGCACACCTGCGAGGCGGCGGACAAAGACCGGATACCGTGCAGGGCACCCTCGGTCCCCCCGGGGATATTCGTGACCATCACCGGATACATACCCCGGTGTTCAAAAATGCCCTGGGCCAGAAGGATGGTAATCGCGACCATCTGGGCCGTGGTTTTCCATTTTGCCAACCGCGTGACATTCAGCGTACCGGCTGTGGCACCCAGGAATTGGCGCAGGCCAGATACGAACACCTCGCGAAACAGGATAATTGTGCCGGGCAGCAACAGCCAGGACGGGCCCAGCGGGGAATAGCCAATCAGAATCGCCAGTGCGACCACCACCATCGCCTTGTCCGCAATCGGATCCAACATTCCCCCAAGTTTTGTTTTCTGGTTCCACCCGCGCGCCAGATGCCCGTCAACAAAGTCGGTCAATGACGCCGCGACAAACAGGGGCACCGCCGCCCAATCGGCATAGGGGCGCGGTAGGCATAAAAATATCAGCACCAGCATCGGTGCCGTGGCCAGGCGCAGGCAGGTCAGGGTATTCGGAACCGTCCAGGTCATGAAATGCTGCATATCGCGGGTTGATCACAGCGGAAAGGGCGCGGCCCGGTCCGGGGCCTATCTGTCCTGAAAGTAATCGTAAATTATTTCCGCCAGCCTGTCGGAAATCCCCTCTACCGCCTTGAGATCGGCCAGATTGGCGCGGCTGACCGCCTTGGCACTACCGAAATGGGTCAACAGCGCGCGCTTGCGGGTGGGTCCCACGCCCGGCACCGCATCAAGCAGAGAAGCGGTGACAGATCTGGCCCGTTTCGCGCGATGCGTGCCTATTGCGAATCTGTGCGCCTCATCCCGCAAACGCTGAATGAAGTACAAAACCGGGTCATTGTATCGCAGCGCAAAGGCCCGTTTGCCGGGGCGATAGAATTCTTCCTTGCCTGCGTTCCGGTCAACGCCTTTGGCAACGCCCACCACGGGGATGTCGTCCAGCCCGTGTTCTTTCATAATCCCGTGCACGGCGCTGGTCTGCCCGGCACCGCCATCTATTAACAACAGGTCCGGCCATTGCCCCTTGTCCCGCTCGGCGTCTTCTTGCCGCAGCCGGGTAAAGCGGCGGTTCAGAACCTCTTTCATCATGCCCGGATCGTCGCCCGGTGTCAGGTCATCGCCGCGAATGTTGAATTTGCGATAGCTGTTTTTGATGAACCCTTCAGGCCCGGCCACGATCATCGCCCCAACCGCATTGGTCCCCTGGATATGCGAGTTGTCATAAACCTCGATCCGGTCCGGTGGTGCGTCCAGATCGAACGCCTCGGCCACCCCGCGCAACAGTTTGGCCTGTGTCGCGCTTTCCGCCATTTTTCGCGCCAGCGCCTCGCGCGCGTTGCGCAGGGCACCGGATACCAGCTCGGCCTTTTCGCCCCGCTGCGGGACCACGATATCGACCCTGCGGCCCAATTTCCCGCCAAGCGCCCGGGCCATAAGATCGCTGTTTTCGATCGGATCGGACAGGATGATCTGACGTGGCGGTTCCTGCCGGTCATAGAACTGGCCCAGAAACGCCTCCATCGTTTCGGCGGGGGACACATCGGCATCGACGCGCGGGTAAAAATCGCGGTTGCCCCAATTCTGGTTCGCCCGGATGAAAAACACCTGTACACAGGCCTGGCCGCTGTCCATGTGCAGGGCGATTACATCTGCCTCGGTGACGCCGCGCGGGTTGATGCCCTGGGCGGTTTGAACGCTGGTCAGTGCACGGATCCGGTCGCGCAGGGCGGCGGCCCGCTCGAATTCCATTGCCTCGGATGCCGCCTGCATCTGGTTGGCCAGCACTTTCTGTACCTTGGTGGAGCGCCCTGTCAGGAACCGTTCCGCATCCCGCACGCTGTCGGTATATTCCCTGACCCCGATATAGCCGACACAAGGTGCCGAACAGCGTTTGATTTGATACAGCAGACAGGGCCGCGTGCGGCTTTCGAACATGGAATCCGAACAGTTTCGCAGCAGAAAGGCCTTTTGCAACTGATTGATCGTCCGGTTCACCGCACCCGTGCTGGCGAAGGGCCCGAAATACCTGCCAGCCTCTTTCCTGGTTCCGCGATGTTTTTTGATCTGCGGGTAGTCATGTGCGCCGCTGAGCAGGATGTTTGGAAAGCTTTTGTCGTCCCGCAACAGCACGTTGTATTTTGGTTTGAGTTGCTTGATCAGGTTCTGTTCCAGCAACAGTGCCTCGGTCTCGGTACGCGTGGTGAGGAACATCATCGACGCGGTTTCGCGGATCATCCGGTCAATGCGGCTGCTATGACCGCCGGGCCTGGCATAGTTTGAAACCCGTGCCCGCAGGTTTCGGGCCTTGCCAACGTACAGTACACGGCTGTCTGAATCCAGCATGCGGTAGACACCGGGGGTGTTGTCCAATGCGCGCAAGGT
>JACOMT010000126.1:0-10946 GCA_014623385.1 Paracoccaceae bacterium | reverse complement strand
CCCTTGTGGGGTAAATCCGCTGTGGATAACTCTGATGATATCTTTAAGGCAGGCAGGAATTTATGCTGCGTGTACAGTCTTTTTGAAACGCTGAATTTTTATGCAAATTTTTATGCAAAAGTTTAATACCTTGTTTTAAAAGGATATTTTTTGATCGGTATATAAACTTGTAAAGAAACAGGCTAAAAAACAGGCTTTCCCCAACATTTGCATAAATCGATCACGGCACGTGTATGGTTTTTACAGGGTTCGCCTATTCCACGCCAATCAAATCCGGTGTTTCCCATGCCAGGTGCTGCCCCCCGTCCACACACAGCAGTTGGCCAGTGACAGCAGGTGCATCCAGAAAATAGCCCAATGCCGCCACGATATCCGCCGGGTGCGCGCCGCGACCGGAAATGGTGTTGCGGCACTGTTCGGCGAAATGCGCGGGCGATTGCCGTGCACCTTTCATAGTTGGTCCGGGACCAATCGCGTTCACCCGGATGGCAGGTGTCAGTGCCTGGGCCGAAGTTTGGGTCAAGGTCCAAAGCGTGGCCTTGGCCAGTGTATAAGTCATGAATTGTGGCGTCAGTTTTCGTACGCGCATGTCGATCATGTTGAGGATATGCGCCACGGCTTTGGGTTCACCTGCCTCATCGGTGGCCGCCGTCAAACCCTGGGCCGCCATAGCCTGGGTAAGGACAAATGGCGCGCGCAGGTTGCTGCCCATATGCCGGTCCCAACTGGTCCGCGTCGCGGTGTCGATTGTGTCATGTTCAAAGATGGACGCATTGTTGACCAGGCAGGTGATTGGGCCGTCCAGTGCCTGTGCGGCGGCAGGCAGCAAATTCGCCGTCGCCTCCTCATCCAGAAAATCTGCCTGTAACGCAGCGGCCTGACACCCCATCTGTCGGATTTGGGCGACAACGGTACCTGCATCCACAGCAGAGCTGACATAGTGCACTGCAACATCATATCCGCGCTGTGCCAGGTACAGAGCCATGGCACGGCCTATTCTTTTGCCGGCACCGGTCACCAATGCACGGGGCATGTCGTGTTTCCCTTTAGGGGTAGCATATGCGAGGGCCACCAACATAACCCACAGGCCAAACCACCAACAGGCCAGAAAAGGCGGGCATCCCGATAATTGCCAAAAAGTTGAAGATGTTCGCCCCGATCACAGTGCCCGGGGCCATATCGGCCTGTATGGCACAACACAGCCCGCACCATTGCCGACAGTGTGCTGACAGTTCCGTACCAACCGCACAACCGGGGGTCATCCCGTCATCGTAACGGACGCCAGGCACGCGGGCGATGATGGTCGCATTTCTGCCGACACGTCAACCGCAAAGGCAGGCCGATCAGGTCCGCCCGGCCACAAGATAAATACCCAAATGCCACAGCGGCCCGTCACAGTGGCCTATCACAGCGGCTTGTCCCGGTGCTGCCTCTGTTTGGTGATCCCCGCCGGGTGATGGGTATGCGTTCAGGAAACGCATTGCCTGGAACCGGGCCCGGGATGTCCGACAGGATCACAAGACCCGACACAGCCCGCAACCGGGGGATCACCCGCGGCCCGTTCGTTCACAAGGGCACGGTCCTTTACCAATACGCTGTTGCCCGCACATGGCACATTTTACCGATGCCGTCCCCGGCATCCGCATGCGCCCGAATAAGGCCAAAACGGCCATGCCGACAAGAAACAGGGAAACAATTTTCAGAATCATGTCAGAGTCCAAAACGCGCAAACGCAACGCGCTCCTCAATTGCTCCCATGGCGGCGTCTGCCACCTGGAATCCCAACCGGGGCCAGGGCGACCTGGACATACCGTAGCGGCGGAATTTGACCTTGTCACCGAACCGGTCGTTGATGACCGGGTGCAGATGGCCGATACCGTCGATCAGACCCAGGTCCAGGGCCTTGCGCGCCAGCCAGACCTCACCTGTAAAAAGATCCGTGTCGGTGGCTAGCTTGTCGCCCCGCCGCGCTTTGACGTGATCGATAAAATTCAGATGGATATCGGTCAACAGCGTTTTGAGCCGGGCCACATCCTCCGGGTTTTCCGGGCAGAAAGGGTCAAACATCGATTTTGATTGACCGGCGGTATAAATCCGCCGCTCGACCCCCTGGCGGGCCATTAAAACATGTGCGCCAAACCTGGCAGAGATGACGCCGATCGAGCCCAAAATCGAGCTGGAATCCGTATAGATTTCATCCGCAGCTGCCGCCAGCCAATACCCGCCGGACGTGGCCACATCCTCGACAAAGGCCAACACCGGCACGTTATATTTGTCGGCGAGCCGACGGATACGTGCACAGATCAGGGACGATTGCACCGGTGAACCACCGGGCGAATTCAGTTCTATCGCCACGGCCACAGGTTTGTTGCGGCGAAAGGCACGTTCCAGCACCGGTGCCAATGCCTGATCATTCAACGACATCCGCCCGCCGATACCGATGGTACCATTAAGGCGCACAACAGACACGACCGGGGTTTTGTTCAAAAAGGGTAGAAAGCGTTTCATAAATCCCCATGTAGATTGCTATCCGCCCACAAACAAGGCGTGACCCGGGCGATATGTCGTGCTGTTACCAAATGCCGGGCATTTCGGCAACTGTGCAACGCACGCGGCTGTAAGGTTTTGAAGAGTGGCACCGACACTTCGCCGTAACAAGCCGTAACAATTTGTAAGACCTCTTATAACACCTCTGCATGATTGGAGGATTGCGGGCAAACTGTCAACCCGGTATGCTATTGGAAGGCGTCAAGGGCTGTTTTTGATGTGTAGCGTGACGAAAATAATGCCCAATCCTCGACAGGTTCGCGTCCAATCCGCGACATTCTGGCCCCTTGCGGGCGGATCGCAATACGGGCCCGCCCGGACGGGCCCCCAACGAGGCCTGAACGAGGAACGTTTCAGCGACAAGGCCCACATGGGGCACCTGCGCACCGGGCCGGGTGCCCCGGGGTTGATACCATGGTCAAAGGCGCGAACGCGCGGGCGGGTAATCGCATAACCAGATCACCAAAACCGCTATGCCCGATGCAAGGGCCCCCGGAAAGGCCAGCGTGCCGGACAGAATGGCCCGGTCGGAAGCTTTCACCGAACATCACGCGCTCACGCAGCGGTGTTTATCAACGCATCATTGTCGGCGCAGCTGTTCGAGCGGGCCAGCACAGTCGCTTTGCGGGACCAGCCCGGGCATGAACCGGGCCCTGGTGCGGGGGGCGTATAATGCCGCAGGCGGTTGATATCAGGGGGCTTTTTGCCCGCGCCGTCGGGGCCGAAGGCGGGGACATACCAGATGCTCTTTCGTGATGTTCGTTCGCGGGGCTGTCAACACGGGGGGCATGCCGGATGGCGGACCGCATCGTCAATTGCGGCCGGTTAACCGCCCCAACAGTCCTTCTGGGGGTGGTTCGTCATCCGCACCCTCATCATCCGCTTCGTCCGGGCCTTCGATCATATCCCGCAGATTGCGAAAGAATCGGTCGGCCATTTTCCTGGCGAACCCGTCGATGATGCGGCTGCCCAATTGCGCCAGCTTGCCGCCAACCCTGGCCTCAACATCATAGCTCAACAATGTGCCACCGGTTTCGGTTGATGCAAATGTGACCCTGGCATCGCCTTTGGCGTAGCCTGCCGTGCGGCCTCTGCCTTCGCCACTGATCGTCAGACATTCGCCTTTGACCATATCCGACATGGTTACCCGGCCCTTGAACGTGGCCTTTACCGGGCCGACCTTTTGCGTGACTGTGGCGTCGTACCCGTCATCGGGCGTACCGGTAACTCTGGACGCGCCGGGCACGCTGGCCAACAGCACCTGTGGATCCAAAAGCGCGGCATAGACGACCGTCGGGGCCGCATTGATTTCAATCGTGTCATTCATCTTCATCAGTCCGATCCCCTTTGTCAGGCATGGTCAAGGATAGCACGAATCAGAACCGGGCCAAATCGGCATTGTCGGTGTTACGCCATCGCGGATATTTTGTTCATCGTATAGCACCATGCCGGGTATGTCGTTCAACGACATGCGGAACAGAACAGCTGCCGGGTGCCGACCCTTTGCCCCCGATGGGATGTATCCGGTCTGTGCCCGGCATCGTGTTCGGGCTGGCCATTCCGCGGGCCGGTCACATCAGCCCAACGCCCCGGCGTACAGGACAGGCAGACGGTGGTCGAAAAAATCAAAACCGCCCCCTGTTGCGCCGCCATCGCGGGTGCAGGGTCGGTAAATCTCCTGTATCGGCCAGGTGCAGCCCGCGTAAGCATTCCGGACGGGGCCTCAACCGGAATTGTCGCCAGCGCCAGAATGGCCGGGCTGATCTGTTCCCGAATGTGGTTCCACATCTGGTGCGGGATCGTTATCACACCGGGCCACAGCGCCGCCCCCAACCGCTACACCGGTCACAGAGGCCGCGCTTGCGATGGCCACGCCTGGCCTGATCCGGATGCGCGCCACGCCGTGCCGCCGTTGGCATGGGCATGGATGGCCTTGCGCAGGGTCCCCTTGTTCAGGCAAAACAGAACCGGATTCCCCCGGCGCGGCATATCATCGGCATCATTTACCCGCCTGAACACCACGCGATGCCGCCCGATTGCGCCTCCGCCTGCAAAAGAACATTGCGGACGGCAGCATCCTGATGATCGGGCGGATATCCGTGTTTTCGCAAAATACGTTTCACCAGGCGGCGGATATCGGCGCGCGCCGATTCGCGATGCATCCAATCGACCGTCACTTTTTCCCTGATTGTCTGCGTCAATTCATACGCGATCCGGCGCAATTCGGGTTCGCCCATGATCTGCCTGGCACTCTCGTTGTCGGCCAGCGCATCGTAGAATGCGATTTCGTCATCGCTCAACCCGGTTTCTGCGCCGCGTTGTCGTGCTGCCCGAATGTCCCCGGCAAGCGCGATAAGTTCTTCAAGAACCTGAACCGTTGTCAGGGCATTCGTATGATAACGTGCGATGGCCGTTTCCAGCCGTTCCGAAAACGCCCTGGCCTGGGTGACATTCTGTTTTGACTGCGACCGGACCGCACCGGTGATAAGCCTGCGCAGCGCCTCGATGGCCAGGTTCTTCTTGTCCAGATGGCGCACTTCCGCCAGAAAGTCATCCGACAGGATCGAGATGTCGGGTGATGCAATCCCGGCAGCCTGCATGATATCCACGATATCGGTTGAAACAACCGCGCGACTGACCAGCTGTTGAATGGCCAGCTCGCGTTCGGCGGAACTCTTTCCGGTGTTGGATGACGTGCGCTTGACCAGCACGGATCGAACAGCCTGGAAGAAGGCGACCTCTTCCCTGATTGCGCGTGCGGCATTGCTTGTCGCCGCAAGCGCATAGGCCTTGGACAGCGCCAGAACAGCATCGGCAAAGCGGCGGTGGGCGCGTTTCCTGCCCTCTTCATCCTGTTCTCTTGCGGCCTCCGCCTGCTGCATGGACAGCACCCGGTCCACAGCACCGGCCATCACGGCAAGGCGCTGTGCGGATGTGGCACCGGGTGACAGGGCGGGGCGATAATCGAACCCGTCGGCCCTGTCCGGTTGGAACATGTCCCGGACGATCCCGTGTTTTTCCAAAAGGACGGTGACCGCCTGCTCCGCGTCGATCCCCGTCGTATCGCGATCCGCCTCGGAATACTGCCCAAGGGCTGTCTTCAGGTTCTGGGCAATACCGATGTAATCGACAACAAGTCCGGCGGGTTTATCCCTGAACACCCGGTTCACGCGGGCGATGGCCTGCATCTGGGCATCGCTCAGGCCAGCCACATGTCCCGGACAAGCACCAATTTTAGCGGGTCGGCGGGGTCTCTGGCGCGTTTGGCCAGAAGATCCCGCCGTGCCTTTGGCCGCTTGCCGATATGGGCCTGCCAGTCCGGCGGGTCGGATACGCTTCCGGTCATCACAACCTTGATTGCGCCTTTCCCGTCTGCATCATCGTGCCAGTCGGGGCGCAGCTTTACGATCTGGGTGTAGAGCGCGACACAAATGCGGCGGCTCATGCAGACGACCATCGCCTTGCCATCCAGCGCCTCGAACCGCGTCCCGGCATGCGCCACCAGATCAGAGGCGACCAGGGCAAGCCGCTGTTCGGCCCCGACGACTGCCTCGATCCTGCTGTATTTCCGATTGAGACAATCTTTCTCGTCTTCGCCGACATCCTCGGTCAGCATTGCCAGTTCGGCGTCGATCCCCGGCCGTTCCGCGTCCGGTAGTTCGATCCGGGCCAGGCGGCTTTCATAGTAGATCGGTACCGTCGCCTTGTCCGCGACCGCGCGGCTGATGTCGTAAACGTCGATATAATCCCCAAAGACCTGCCGGGTGTTCACGTCATCCTGTTCAATCGGGGTCCCGGTGAATCCGATAAAGGATGCGTTCGGCAGGGCATCGCGCATGTGCCTGGCAAACCCGTAGGACAGCTGACCCGTCTTTGTATCGACCCGCGCCCTGAACCCGTACTGGCTGCGATGTGCTTCATCCGCGATCACCACCACATTGCGGCGGTCCGTGACAGGCGGCAGGGTGGTGCTGGATCGTGGTAAAGATCACACCGCCGCAAGGACGGTCGAGCAGCCCGCGCAATGCGTCACGGGTATCGGCTTGTTGCGGGGTCTGGCGCAACAGATCCTTGCACATGTTAAAGGTGCCGAACAGTTGCTCGTCCAGATCGTTGCGGTCCGTCAAAACGACAAGCGTCGGGTTTTCCATCGCCGCATGTTGCACGATCTGACCGGCATAAAACGCCATGAGCAGGCTTTTCCCGGACCCTTGCGTGTGCCAGATCACCCCGACGCGCCGGTCCCCCCGGGGTGCTGTGGCCTGCAGGGTCTGTTTGACAGCCTCCCGCACGGCATGGAACTGGTGATAGCCCGCCAGAATTTTGACCAATCCGCCGCCGGTATCCCCAAAGACAGTAAAATCACGGATCAGCTGAAGCAAGCGTCGTTGCACGAACGCCCCCTTCAACAGGGTTTCGAGCTCGGGGGTGGCCTTTGGGGCCAGGGTGCCGGAGGCATCCACCCTCCAGGGCATGAACCGTTCCCGGTCAGCCGTCAGAGAGCCGATCCGCGCCTCGATTCCGTCCGAAATCACCAGGGCCGCGTTGGTGCGAAACAGCGCACCGATCTGGCGCTTGTAGTTTTGCAACTGATGGAATGCGCTGGTGAGCGTGGCCTGTTCAGCACCGGGGTTCTTCAATTCAACCACGGCCAGCGGCAGGCCATTGACGAACAAAACAATGTCCGGTCTGCGGTTGGTGCCGTGTTCGATCACGGTGAACTGGTTGACGGCCAGCCAGTCATTGGTACCCGGGTTGTCAAAGTCGATCAGGCGCACGTGATCACCCCGCAACCCGCCATCCCTGTCATGGAACGCGACCGGCACACCGTTGGCCAGAAACCCGTGCAGCCGCCTGTTTTCCTCGACAAGGTCGGGATATGCCACCTGCCCGACCTGGCGCAGCGCAGCACTGCGGGTCTCCGGCGGCAGGGTGGGATTCAGGCGGTCAACCGCTGCGCGCAGCCGCCCTGCCAGGATCACATCGGCATCGCTGGCACGTTCGGGCGTTTTGCTGTCCGGTGCGATGTCCTGACCGCTACAGACCGAATAGCCAAGTTCGGCAAGCCAGCCGAGCGCCGCCTCTTCGATATGACGTTCCGTGAAACCAGCCATCAGGCGACTTCTGTGCCCGGGCCCAGGACAAACCTGGCCCCTTCGTTTTGAAGCATCTGGTAAGGGTCTATACAGCGCACGTTGAGGCTGTCGCAGGCATTCGGAATCTTGATAATGGCGACGGTATCAGCGGGCCTTTCATGGGTAACGACGGTGCAGCCATGTGCCAGCGCATGTGCGACAAGCCAACAATCGGCACCGGCGAGAAAGGTTTTGACGGCGGCGGGCTTATACCACTCTTTTTTGCCATTATTCGCCCAGTCGTTGACGGTGCGCATCGCGGAAAGCACAGCCTGATCCGGGCTCAGAAAGAAACCGTCGCCCCGCGTTTTGGCCCAGTCCGCAAGCTCATCCTTGCCAGCCTGCAACTCCCCGTCAACTTTTTTGATGCTGGCCACCGTTCCGGCCCGGTTCTGCGCGATCAGCCAGTCCCAAAAGGCGGGACAAAAATCGAAACCATAGTGGCGATTCTTCGCCTCAATAAAGATGTTGGCGTCGAGCAGATAGCGATAGCCGGTCATTGAATTACCCCGGCTTCGCGCCCGATGTTGTAAAAGGTCTCGGTGTTGGACACGCCGAGCATCCGAAAAGCATCCCGATAGAGCGTGTGTCCCTCCAATGTGCTGATGACCAGCGCGCGGGCGAACCGGCGGCCCACGCGGGACAGCGTGATGCGATAGAAATTGCCACCCTGTTGCGCGGGGTGTGGCAGGCATGCGATTTCCGCCGCCCATGCGGCATCGAATTGCTCGCGGTCAATCCGGTCTGCATCAAAAAGACGCCGCAGAATGACCAGCGTGCTGACCTTAAACCTGCGCACCAAGCGTTGCAGGGTATCCGGGATGGGTTCATCCTGTTGCAGATCGGCGCGAAGCGTGGCAAGCGGTACGAGCAATTCCGCCGCCACGGCGTTGCACCACGCCTCTTCCCGCCGGTGCCCCGATCCTGGCGCGGCGTCAGGGTCCGACAGCGCGGTTGCATCCAGCCAGAGATGGGCCAGCTCATGGGCCAGCGTGAACATCTGCGCCGCCTTTGTGTCCGCGCCATTGATAAAGACCAGCGGCGCGAAGGGATCGGAAAGCGCAAAGCCGCGAAACTCGTCCACGTCGAGAGGACGACTGGTGTTGCTCACCACAATCTCGCTGACCATGACAAGCACACCGGCCGCTTCGGCCTGGCGGATGAACAACCGCAGGGCGTCGATCCAGGTCGTGCAATCGCCGCGGACCGCAAGGTCAAAGCCCAGCACCTCGCGCATCTTTGCCGCCGCTGCTTCGGGTGGCGTGTTGACCGTGGCGCTGCCGATGAAGTCCAGCGTTGATTGGCCGGTCGCAACGGCGAAATCCCGGTACCAGCTCTGCCGTTCCTGGCAGGCATAAATCATGTCCAGCAGGTTCGGGCTCGGGCGCGCGACGGCCTGCCCGGCAAAGGTGCGAAAATCGGGGATGGGGACAGGTTCATCCGGGGGTTGGGAAAGGAACAGAGTGCCGACCGGCACATGCACGCTGCGCGCAAAACGTTCCAATTGGTCCAGGGTGGGTCGGGTTTCACCGCGTTCCCATTCGGGCAGCTTGTTGAACCTCTGTGCCAGGATTTCGCGGTCGATCCTGGAACGTTCACACGCCCAATGAATAAGTTCAGGTTTGACCGGCACACGCATCACGCCACGGCCTCTGTCAGGCGAATCGCGCCGGACATCAATTTTGGCAAAAGCAGGTCGCGGATTCGGGCGAGGGACGCGGATTCTATGCCGTTAGCCTTAATCAACATGAACACCGGCTCAACCAGATTTTCGAAAGCCGCGAACATCTTCTCTCCTACCCACGGAAAACTCAGGCTCTCGAATGTCGCGCGGGTGATTGTTGCGAATACTGAGCCATGCGCCATTGCTTTCAGCTGTTCGACCATATGCTCGGTTGCAAGGTAGATAAATATGTCACCAACCGGGGTTGCCGCGCTCAAGGCATAGCATGATTGGTTGAATGCCATGGGACGCGCTGCCATCGCGATGTTCCCGATTGTGCCGCGCGCCGTAATGATCGTATTTCCAGAAGTGATTATTCGGGCAGAACTTTCGGCAATGCCGCGCTCGGTTATGGTTTTCTGTGTGTTCCAAACAAACACGCTCCCCTTGGCTGGGGTATCCACGACTGAAAACCATGGTATATCGCCGCCCCAATATTCGGGTACCTTGGTTTTTGGAGTTCCACCACCGATGATGGTCAGAAAGTCAACGAAGGGACGCTCCTCCCACCCCACCGGCAGCCCGCTTTCCGCATCCAGTTTGTCGGGGAACAGGTCCCATAGCTCGGGGGCCAGATACGGTGCCGTACCGTTCATTTTGGCCCGTGTCGGCCCGAAATCTATAAACCAGTCCCTGAACAAAGCCCGCGCCATCGCCTCCAGCGTCGCGTTCATCCGACGGTTCAGCTCGATCTTGTCTTGGACAGGCAGAACCAAGGAAACAATTTTCCTTTGCTCCTCTTTGCTGGGCAGGCCGACCGCCATGTTTTTGAAGTCTTGCAAAGTGACGTGGCCAAGCCCAGTAGTTTGTTTGTTGCGGGCGATTTCTGCAAAGCATTTACGCATCGAGCGCAAAAGGAAGAACAGAAAATCTTCGTCCACCCCTTGGTTCGGCGTTACCTTATAGATGTGCTGGTTGAGCCATCCTTCCGGGCCTTGCCAGCGGAATACATCTATTGAAGTGTCCGGATTGCCAGACCACGAGAACAGCAGATCACCACTTTTTACAAACACGCTCTTGTCGTAGACGCTGTCGGTGAATTTTGTCTGCGCCGTAATGCCAGACTTTAACTCGGCAATCTTGATTACAGGTCTGCCGGTCGCAGAGAAGTTAATATTTTTGAATGCCAGACCATTCTTCCATCGTGCGAGCTTGAAGACCGTCGTTTTTTCCCAATGATCAGCGCCAGCAAATTCATACATTTGGCGTGACCTTCTCAAGCTTCGTCTGAATGAGAGTGCTCAGTCTATCCCCTTCCGCAAACTGCCCATCCAGCGTCTCGCGTAACGCCGCGAACCGTTGGGCAAAGGGCACGTCGTCTTCCTCTGCCACCTTTGCCCCGACATAGCGCCCCGGGGTCAGAACATGGCCGTGCCCCCTGATTGTTTCCAGATCGGCAGCGGCGCAAAAGCCCGGCACATCGGCATAGGTCCCCGCGCCATCTTTTCCGCGCCATGCGTGATAGGTATGCGCGATTTTCGCAATGTCCTGATCCGAAAATTCCCGGCGCGTGCGGGTCACCATATGGCCGAGCTCCCGTG
>JACOMT010000125.1:3161-9115 GCA_014623385.1 Paracoccaceae bacterium | reverse complement strand
GGCGACACCCTGACCGGCATCGAGAATATCCGGGGGGCGGCACATGACGACACCCTGACCGGCAATGACGGCGACAACCACCTCTATGGTGGTGGCGGCAATGACATGCTTAGGGGCGGCATCGGCGATGACACGCTGGAGGGCGGCGACGGTATGGACGTGTTCAACGGCGGTTATTTGGGCAACGACACTCTGACCGGCGGTGCGGACGCGGACACATTCCGATTTATCAGGGAAACGGGACAGGACAGGATCACCGACTTTGAATCAGGAACTGACAAGATCGGCCTCAGCCGCCATATAGAACCTCGCGACGGAATAAGCCTTATCGAAAACGACAATGGCGATGCAGTGATCCAATGGATTCAGAACCAGGTGACAATTGAAGGCGTGGCTAAAAGCGTGCTCAAACCGGACGACTTCCTGTTCAATGGCCAGCCGTTGTCCGACGAATGGGTCGATATGCTGTTCGGTTAAGCCGGACACGCGGCTGCAAAACGTGCCGGTTGACAAGGCACGAAGAAAAACAACACATGAAACAAGGAAGAAAGGCATGCGTGCCGCGCGGCGTGGAACCAGATTTTCGCCGGTCCAGGAGAGACAATCTATGGCACGTCCGGGGATGACTTCATTGAAGGTGAGTCCCGGGAAGGTAGTCCGGGTATGATCATATATGGGTCGGCAGGCGATGATATCATCACGGGTGCCGGAGCGGCGGATGTGCTCCGGGGTGGTGTGGGCGATGACATCCTGGTCGGTGGTGACGGCGTGGATACCTTCAAACTAGGCCGGGGCCACGACACGGTCCGGGATTTTGAAGACGGGGACATCCTGCGACTATTTGGCAACGGGAATACATTTTACGGGTCCTGGTCCGGCAATAAAAGGTTCGAGGAACTGGACATTACCCGGGATGGGGACAACGCCGTAATCACATGGGATTGGGCAAAGGATAGTAGCATCACGCTTTTGGACTATGATGCCACAGCGCGCGCTGACAGAGGATGATTTCCAGCTCGTGGCGTGACGCCATGATACGATCCTGAACCAGGGCGGCTCTGCCGTCAGATCGAGCATCACGGGCCGAAGCGGTGCAAAGTGCCGTCAAACTGGTGCAAAGTACCCCCGCCCCGGCAGTCATATTGACGCGCCGCAAGACTGGGCCAAAGAGGTGCCCCCAACAATCCGCCCGGCGATCCAGGCGTCCATTTCAGGCCGACACGCAAGCACGGCGGATCCAGGAACAGCGCGAAGCGTGCACCGGACTACGAAGATGACGTCCAACGGCTTTGCCCGCCCGGACGAGGCCCGGACACGGGCAAGGTCCACAAAGGGCACCAGCGAACCGGGGAGCACTGCGCGGTCGCCACTGTGACGGGATCATGCGAACGGTTGCCCATCATCGACCCCTGTCGGCTTCGGAAAAACAGCGGGGGCAGGCGGATCTCCAAACGCCGTTTGAGGGATTGCGCACTGCCTATGCCACGATGAAGCGCCGACCGATAGTTCGGGCTGGCCAAAACAAGAGGCCCAACTGGCGATGGCGGCGATCAGGCAGAACCTGCCCCGCAAACACCGGCAATCGCATAAAATCGGACCACCAAAACCGCTTTGTTCGATGTAAGGCCAGGTAAGGCCAGCGGACCGGACAGAATGGCTAAATCAACGCGTTCGCCAACAATCACCCTGTCACGCAGAGGCCTGCTTTATGAAAGCGGGCGCTCATTGAGTTTAAGAAGTCATCCGGGGCCGACCTTGGTGCACCCCGTTACGGGGTTCCATGTGGCGTCTGTCCATTCGATGGCAACCCGGCCCCAATCCGCCTGCAAGGGGGGCGCATCATGCCAGAGTCGGCAGTACCGCGGCACCCCCGGCCCCTGCACCGGTGTCAGGGCGCAATCCGCTGGCAGGGCGGCAGGGTCGAGACGGCTAAAAATAGGGGGCATAATGTCGGGGATTGGGCATTATTTTCGTCGCGCTACAGTTACCCGTCACTGACAGAGGGTGCGGTTCGCCCTTGGCACTAGACAATACAAAACAGGGGGTTCGGGCCGTGCCAGAATACCTGTGCGGCATGGATCATGGGCCAACATCCCCCGGAACCGGGGCATCATGCGCCCTTATGTCGGGGTACTGTGCAAGAATCCCTGGCCCCGTCCCGACGCGGCCCATGGTGCCGATGACGGGCGCGGTAGGACGGTGCGCGCCGGTGGCCACCGGATCAGCCTGTTATCTCGCCAACAAATATGTCGCAAGTCCACCGAGCCACCCGATTGCTGTACCGTCCAGCATTTCAGCACGACCGCCACACTCGCATATCCTGCCCGATAGCAAAGGCGGCAAGGTGGTGGCCATCCCGCATCCGGCCCTGAACCGGTGCAACAGAGCCAGCTCTTGTGCGGCGTGGCCGAGCATGATGAAGATGATGGGTTGATGGGTCAGCGGCCTGCCGTCTTTGGGCGATTCCCTTAGCCCAAAGATCACCGCGTTGCCCGGGGGCCTGCTGTTTCACATCCTGCGGTGGGGTGGCCCGTTTGTCGCTACCCTGGATCGGGCACGGGCAGGCCGGTTGGGTGGCGCAAAAATTGTCGCGGGTGTCGGGATTGAGAGTCTGCTTTGTTTGCAACTATGCTCTATCCTGGGGCCCAAAATGCGGGAGCCAAGCATGACAAAACGAGTTCGGTTCACATTGAACGGTCAGGATGTTGAGGCCGATAAGGGGCAGACGATCTGGGAAATTGCCAATGGTCATGGTCTGGTCATCCCGCATCTTTGCCACAAACCGGCACCGGGCTATCACCCCGACGGCAATTGCCGCGCCTGTATGGTCGAAATCAAAGGCGAGCGGACGCTGGCCGCGTCCTGCATCCGCGAGCCAGTCGAGGGCATGGTGATCACCACGAATTCGGCACGAGCGATCAGTGCGCGCAAGATGGTTATGGAAATGCTGTTGGCCGACCAGCCAAAGCGTGACGTGGCCCACGACAAATCCGCACACCTGTGGGATATGGCGGACATGAACGGTGTGTTCGACAGTCGTTTGCCCCCGCTGGAGGCCGGGCGCATTCCACTGCTGGATGACAGCCATGTGGCGATGCGCGTGAACCTGGATGCCTGTATCCAATGCGGCCTGTGCGTGCGCGCCTGCCGCGAAGTGCAGGTGAACGATGTGATCGGCATGGCGGGGCGCGGCCATGACAGCTATCCAACCTTTGATTTTGCCGATCCGATGGGCGCGTCGACCTGCGTCGCCTGTGGTGAGTGTGTGCAGGCTTGCCCGACTGGCGCGCTGATGCCCGCGACCGTGGTTGATGATCAGCAAGTAGGCGACAGCGCCGACTATGACCGCGAGGTCGAAAGCGTCTGCCCCTTTTGCGGTGTCGGCTGTCAGGTGGCACTGAAGGTCAAAGATAACAAGGTAAAATTTGTCGAGGGCATCAATGGTCCCGCAAATGAAGGGCGACTGTGTGTCAAAGGCCGATTCGGTTTCGACTATATTCACCATGACCACCGCCTGGTGATGCCTCTGCTCCGTCGCGAGGATGCGCCTGCCAAGGACCTGAACGTGGACCCGAACAATTGGCAGGCGTTTTTCCGCGAGGCGTCATGGGACGAGGCGCTGGACTTTGCCGCCAACGGCCTGAAAGGACGAGGGCGTGAAGTCGCCGGGTTCGGTTCCGCAAAATGCACGAATGAAGAGGCATATCTATTCCAAAAGATGATCCGCCAGGGCTTTGGTCACAACAACGTCGACCATTGTACCCGGCTGTGCCACGCCTCTTCGGTGGCTGCTTTGATCGAAAACGTCGGCTCTGGTGCCGTGACCGCCACGTTCAACGAGATTGAACATGCCGATGTTGCCATCGTCATCGGTGCCAACCCGGTGGAAAACCACCCCGTTGCCGCCACCTATTTCAAACAGTTCACCAAGCGTGGTGGCAAGCTGATTGTGATGGACCCGCGCGGCCAGGCGTTAAAGCGTTTTGCCAGCCACATGCTACAGTTCCGCCCTGGTACGGATGTGTCGATGCTGAACGCGATCATGCATGTTATCGTCAAAGAGAACCTCTATGATCAGCAATATATTGAGGCCTATACCGAAAACTGGGACGCCGAGCGGGAGCACCTGAAGGGGTTCACGCCCGAGGCGATGTCAGAGGTTTGCGGAATTGAACCAGAGGTGCTGCGCGACGTGGCCCGCAGCTTTGCGACCGCCAGGGCCGGCATGATTTTCTGGGGTATGGGCGTGTCGCAGCACGTCCATGGCACGGATAATTCCCGTTGCCTGATCTCGTTGGCACTGATGACCGGTCATGTAGGTCGCCCTGGCACGGGTCTGCATCCGCTGCGCGGTCAGAACAATGTACAGGGGGCGTCGGATGCGGGTCTGATTCCGATGTTCCTGCCGGATTATCAGACCGTAACGGATGACGGCGTGCGCACCGCCTTTACCGAGCTGTGGGGTTCGGGCGATTTTTCAAACGAACAGGGCCTGACCGTGACCGAGATCATGGATGCTATTCATACCGGGCAGGTCAAGGCGATGTATATCCTGGGCGAGAATCCGGCCATGTCGGACCCGGATGTGGAACATGCCCGCGCCGCTTTGGCAAAGCTTGATCATCTGGTGGTGCAGGATATCTTTCTGACCGAAACCGCGAATTATGCTGATGTGATTCTGCCCGCCTCGGCCTTTGCCGAAAAATCCGGCACCGTGACCAACACCAACCGCCAAATCCAGATGGGCCGTGCCGCTGTCCCGCCGCCGGGAGAGGCGAAAGAGGATTGGTGGATCGAGGTGGAATTGGCCAAACGCCTTGGCCTGGGCTGGGCATATGAAAGCCCGGCAGACGTGTTTGCCGAAATGAAGCGGAACATGAAATCGCTTGACAACATCACATGGGCCCGGCTGGAACATGTGAACGCGGTGACCTACCCATCGCTGTCACCCGAAGACCCTGGTCAGGCTATTGTGTTTGGTGCTGGATTCCCCCGCAAGGATGGCCGTGCGAAATTCACCCCGGCCAGTGTCATCCCGCCGGACGAGACGCCCGATGCAGAGTATCCGATGATCCTGACCACTGGTCGGCACTTGGAGCATTGGCACACGGGGTCCATGACTCGCCGGTCGCAGGTGCTAGATGCGGTGGAGCCCGAGGCAAATTGTTCGCTGCACCCCAAGACCCTGCGCAAGCTCAGCGTCGAACCGGGCGACATGCTGCGTCTGACCACCCGCCGCGGTTCGATTGAGGTGATGGCCCGTGCCGACCGTGCGGTCGCCGAGGATATGGTGTTCCTGTCCTTCGCCTTTGTCGAGGCGGCGGCGAATATCCTGACCAATCCGGCACTCGACCCCTATGGCAAAATCCCAGAGTTCAAATTCTCGGCGGTTCGGGTTGAGGCGGTAGAAGGACAGATTGCGGCAGAGTCGCGCATTAAACAGGGCTAAAACCGAAACGCGCGCCTGCAAGTCACCGCATTGATGCCCATGGCTGGGCCCCCGTGTTGGAAAACACGGTCAGCGTTGCGCGAATGCGCAATAGATTACGGGGCGACCTATCATCACGCGCCGGATATGTGCCCCTTTGTCGAGACGGGCACAGGTCGGATCATCGAATGGAACCAGACTGATGCACCAGGCATTTGGTGGACCTGTTCCCGCCAAAGGCGCAGGACCAGCTGAACCCGTCCGTGCGCAACAAGGGGTTTTGACGAGGTGCTCTGCCCAACGCTGTTCAGGCAACAAAACCGGACCTGCGACGCTCCGGCATCAGGCCTCAGGGTTATGATCCGCTGGTCCGCTGCAAGTGTCTGCTGATCGGGCAGTTTTCGCAATGCACTGGTGCAGGGCGGTGTCCACGATGATCTTCTGGGATCTTCTGGCCGGGGTTTGCCATCAGATCGGGGATCACGGGCCGAAGCGGTGCAAAGTGCCGCCACACTGGTGCAAAGTA
>JACOMT010000125.1:0-2998 GCA_014623385.1 Paracoccaceae bacterium | reverse complement strand
CTGGGCTACAAGATAACATCCACCGGCTTTGCGCGCCCGGATGAGGCCCGAACGGGGGAGGCTTCATCGACAAGTTCTATACGGGGTACCTGCGAACCGTGCCGACCCTCGTGTGCCCGGGAAAAACGCCAGGGGCAGGCTGAACTCCAAACAGCCGCTTGAGGGATTGAGCACTGCTTTGGCACGATAAAGCACCGCCCGACTGGCGCTGGTGGCAATCGCATAACCAGACCACCAAAACCGCTTTGCCCAATGTTTTTCCGATGTAAGGCCAGGTAAGGCCAGGTAAGGCCAGCAGACCGGACAGAATGACCAAATCAAAGCTTCCGTCGAACATCACGCGCTCACGCAGGGGTCTGGGGGATTTCCCCATTGTGTCATCGGTATTGTATCGCTTGTTCCGAATCAGGATTCGGACCTAAGCTTGCCCCGTGCCAAGATCTGCAGGATGAACCCCATGACCCGGCCCAGGCCAGAAATCCCACCCGATACGCTTGCCAACTGGCAGCGTCTCATCAACGTGGTGGCACGACTGGCAGATGTTCCGGCCGGACTGGTCATGCAAACCGGACGGCCTGATCACGCGGTCCTTTTGACCAGTGAACGTGATCACAATCCCTGTTTGGTAGGTCAGAATTTTCGACTGAACGAATGGAATGGGCCTCTGTGTCGGGTATGCGTTGCGTTGGCCAGATGGGGATTTGTTCGGGACGATTTGTGTGCTTGATGAACGGCGTAACGAAACGGCGCTTCTGTTTCGGGATGGTCTTTTGGATCTCGCCCGGATGATCGAAGCGGACCTGTCGCTCTTCACCGAAATCGATGCCAGACGTCAGGCCGAAGCCAAACTTCAAAACGTCCTGGAGCGGTTAGAGAACCGTGCGGCCAAACGTACGACCGAGTTGCAAGAGGCGAATGCAGCATTGCGCGTTCTGCTCTCGAACATGACCACCGCACGCGACGAATACGATCACCGTGTTCTGTCGCAGCTCAAGGGCCTGGTTCTGCCTGTGCTCGAACAGCTGCGGGGCCGACTTTATGAAGATCCAACCGCCAGGGCCTATGCCGAGATGCTCGAAGAAAACCTTATGGCAGTCACGGCGTCGATGTCTGGGTCTTTGACCACCGTGTTCAAAGCCCTGACACCTGCCGAACAGGAAGTGGCGCAAATGATCATGCGGGGGCAAAGCACCAAGGACATTGCACGCACCCTGTCGCGTGAACCCGGCACGATTGACTTTCATCGCAACAACATCCGTAAGAAGCCCGGCCTGCGCAACAGCGGACAGAACCTGCGGACCACGTTGCTGTCGATCAACTGAAAATATGGGGGAATTCCCCATATTCCCCCATGGTTTTCCCATAGGTCCTCTTGATGTCGGCCCACGTACCCTGTACCCTGATATCATGGGAATCAACCCGGACGAAAAAATCAACAGGGAACTGCCACAATGGAAAAAAATGATCGTGATCTCGAACCGACACTGTTGAATGGGGCAACCGACGAATTGGTCCCCGGGCTGTCGCGTCGATCCTTCTTTATGGCCGCCGGGGCTACGGGTGTCGGGACAGCGGCGAGTCTCTTGGGCGGTACGTCGGCACAGGCCCAATCGACAGACTGGACCCAGCCCGGCAACAACAACGGCGTTATTGAGCTGCAAAAAACCACCGGAACTGAAGTTGCAGGCGATGTCGGGATCGAGTTCTTCGGCCATTGCGCGCTCAAATTCACCTCACCCGGTGGTGCAACGGCACTTTTTGATCCTTGGCGGGATGATCCATCCGGGGCGTGGGGGCTTTGGTTCAAGAATGAATTCCCCGAAACGCCCGTTGATATCTGCCTGTCCACGCATACGCATTTCGATCATGACGCGATCCACCGCCCGGTTTCGACCATGGTACTGGACAGGATGGTCGGTAATTTCGAATTTGCTGATCTCAAGATCACCGGGTTTGCCGACAAGCATGCATGCGTTGCACCAGGATGGTACAACTGGACAAATGCACTCGCGGAATTCGGGGTTGAAGCTTGCCCACCCAACAATGTCAGCCATATGGATATGGTGGTCTATGTCATCGAGACCGGTGGGCTGCGGACCTTGATCTGGGGCGACAACCGCCATAATCCGCCGCAGGAATTCTGGGATACGATCAGCGAGATCGACATCCTGACCCTCCCGGTGGACGGGTCAATGCACATTCTGAGTTATGATCAGGGCAACGATATCGTCGAACGCCTCAATCCCAGGGTGATCATTCCCACCCATTATCTGAACGAAACAACAAGCTACACGCTCACAACGCTTCAGGATGCGGATGAATGGGTCAAATCCCAAAACAGCTACCAGATGCTCGATTCGGCGCGTGTGTCGCTAAATGCGGGCGATGTGGCAGGGATGAACCGGGAATTCATGTATTTCGGGCACAATGCGATGACCGCCTGAGCCCGGGAATTTTCCGGATCTGTCCCCCCCCAAACACGCCAGTGATCTGGCCGGTCAGGCATTTCAGAAAAGGCCTCCGCAACCCGGCATGCTCTTGGGGGGCTTTAAGGGGTGGTTTGATGCACCTGTTTTTGCGCGGTTCGTGTCGAACGCGGTTCGGATCGGTGCAGGCGACGTTCTGACCAATGATTGCCGCCCTGATGGATTGGCGGGTGGTGTGCGCCGACGCGCAAGCATGCGTTGGGGTGCGCCGGGATCGGGCCTCAGGGGTATGATCCGCTGGTCCGCTTCAAGCGTCTGCTGATTGGGCAGTAGCACCCCAAAGCTACCGCGCACGCCCTCAACTGTGGTTGGATTTCATGCTATTTTGCGGCCGCGACCTCTATTTGCGCCTGTGCCCGATGCGACGGCCCGTTGCCTTTTTCACAACGCGCTGATGATCTTCTGGCCGGGGGTTTGCCGTCAGATCGGGGATCACGGGCCGAAGCGGCGCAAAGTGCCGCCACACCGGTGCAAAATACCTCCCCCGCCCGGCAGCCATATCGACGCGCCAC
>JACOMT010000124.1 GCA_014623385.1 Paracoccaceae bacterium | reverse complement strand
TTTGCTCGCTGTAAGGCCAGCGGAAAGGCCAGCGGACCGGACAGAATGGCCAAATCGAAGCTTACACTGGACATCCAATTCAACGGCGTGTTGATCAATGATATCGGGCCGCTTCACGCACGACATAGGTTCGATCTTTCGCATGTTGTGGAATGATGGCGGCACCACCCGGCACACCAACATCTTTCTGACCGGGAAAGAAAACCCGGGCCCGGCGGTTCCGGGGCTGTTCTTCCCGGATTCCAGTGGATTTCATCTTTGTGCTGGATAGGGCTCTGCTGCCAAATGTCACGTCAATCACCGGATTTGACTTTCCCACGGGCGATTCCGATCCCAATGCGAACATTCCTCTGGTTGATATTTTTGACAGCCAGTCCGAAAATGACATGCTGAACGGCGACAATGGCAACGACATTATCAGGGGCTACATCCGCAAGAATGATAAAACCAACGGCGATAGGGGGCTTTGACTGGCTGTTTGGCGGTGGGGGTGGTGATATCCCGGATGGCGGAACTGGACATGACCGAACGGCGGGTGGATCCGGCAATGACACGTTCTTCTTTCGCGTCGGTCTGGACCGGCTGCGTGACCTTGAGGGGGCATCGACACGATGACGTCTCGCCAAAAACCTGTAGAGCGGCAATCGCACCGTTGTGAACTTTCTCGGAACATCGTTGATGATTTCGGCCAGAACCAGGGCAATGATGCGCTGCCGACCTTTGATGCCATCAATGTGCTGATATTGAACACTGTGACCAACCTGCGGCTCCGTGTGGACGATATCGGAATCGAATTTTTCTAGGGCTTGACGGGAGAACTCCGCCAAGCCTGCCAATCGGCAATGATCCGGGTTGCGCCGCTGTCTCCGGGGGATACCGGCGCGAGCCTTTGCAACAGTGCCGTATTCATCGTCAGAACCGGCAGATCATCCGGGGTGGCCGGGCGCGGGATCCAAGGGATTTGGGCCGCATCTAGGAGCGCGTCCATACCCACCGCACCGGGGGCGGCAATGTTCAGCCGTCGGGGGCAGTGCGTGCTCATGGCGGCCCGGGTCAGGGCGAGCAGACAGCGGGCGAAGGCTTGCGGCCCGATATAGCTGCGGCGCGGGGAGGTACCATCGGCGAACCGGCACAGCTGCGGCACGTTCCCACGGGTTGCCGTGCTCATCAACTGGTCGGCACCGGCCACATTGCCAATCCGTAACAGCGTGACGCCAGGCCCGTCCGGATGGGCATGGCACCAGCGATCAACCGCCTGTTCCATGTCCCATTTGGCAGTGCCATAGGCATTAACGGGGCTGGGAGGGGTGTCTTCGGCCGACGGGCCGGGCTGACGCCCATAGATCGCCCCGGATGAGGGCAGAAACACATGTACCAGTCCGGCACGGCCCGCAATCTCCAGCGCGGCACAGGCCAGATCGGTGTTCCGGTCCAACACAGAGGCGGGCTGATCCGGGGTCGGTACAATGCCGGTAAGGTCGATCATCACCCGCGCGCCCCGGGCCGCTAGAACCAGACTGTCGGTATCGGTCAAAGGGTCGGCCTGTGTCAGGCCTGGACCGGCTCGCCGACTTTGCAGGCAGTGCACCCGCAGATGATCCATAATCAGCCCAAAGCACAGCATTTTGCCCAGCCGCCCTGTTGCGCCCAGAACAACCAGCGGCAAATTCCGCTCGGACGGAATTGTTGTCGTTGACCGCATATTCCAGAAACAGTACTGCCGAGTCATGCAGAAATCAATGGATTCCGAAGCAGAGGTGCCCCCGCGGGTCAGAGCAAGACGATGAAGAATTTTCGCCCCCTGGCCATTGTTATGGCCTGTGTTGTCATCGCTGCGGGCTGTGGCAGCCTGCCGCGCGGTTCTGTTGAACGCAATGAGATGCTGAATTCAGTCGATGAGGGATTGCCCGATGTGGCGGTCTATCCGGTCAATCGCGCCTTTTTACCGATTGTCGAAACCTGGCCACAGACCGGGGGGCGGCCCTACAGCTGGATCAAGCGCCAACGCGGCCCGTCACATCGAATCATCGCGCCGGGCGATACGCTGGCGCTCAATATCTGGGACAGTGGTGACAATTCATTGCTGACCACGCCGGAACAAAGGGTCGTGCCGCTGACCGAATTGCTGGTGTCCTCGTCGGGCACTGTTTTTGTGCCCTATCTGGATGAGGTTTATGTGCTGGGCCAGACACCCCAGGCCGCACGGCAACAGATCCAGGACCGGCTCGGCGAACTGATCCCATCGGCCCAGGTACAATTATCGATGGTCTCCGGTCGGCGCAATTCCGTCAGCCTGGTGGGCGGGGTTCGGATGCCGGGCACTTACCCGCTGCCGGATCAGGATTTCACCCTGCTGGGTCTGCTGTCACAGGGTGGCGGTATTGATGCTGGTCTGTCCAATCCGCAGATCCGGCTGCAGCGGGGTGGGGCGGTCTATGGCATTTCGGCGGGCCGGATTTATGCGGACCCGGGTCTCGACACCACCTTGCACGGTGGTGACAAAATTATCGTTGAAGAGGATAAACGCTATTTCTTGTCGCTGGGGGCTGCCGGGTCACAGGCACCGTTTACCTTTGCCAGAGACAATATGTCCGCGCTGGATGCCATGTCCGAAATCGGTGGCATTTCCATCGGTCGGGCCGACCCGCAAGGTATCCTGATTTTCCGCGAATACGACAGCACGGCCCTGACCGCCGGTCAGCGTGGACCCCGGCAACAGCGGGTTATGTTCACGCTGGACCTAACCAATGCGGATGGGCTCTTCAGTGCGCGCAATTTCCCCATCCAGTCCGGCGACCTGGTTTATGTATCGGAAAGCCCGCTGACCAAGATTCAGACCATCTTTCGCCTGATCGGCGAAGCCTTTGGGGCTGCGGCCACCGCCAACTCGATTTGATTAACCCGGACGGGATCCTCTGCGGCCAAAAGGAGCGCACCATGTCCCCGGTCTATCCGGTTATTCTGTGTGGTGGGTCCGGCACACGGCTGTGGCCGCTGTCCCGGGATGCGATCCCGAAACAATTCGCGACCCGGCTGGGCGGTGCGGTTTCTCTGTTTCAGGCCTGTGCACAGCGTTTATCCTCCCGCGAGGGTGGGGTGACATTTGCTGCGCCCACGATCCTGACCCGATCCGATTTCCGGTTTATCGTGCTGGAACAGCTGCGGGATATCGGCATCAATCCGGGCGATATCTTGTTAGAGCCGACGGCGCGGAATACCGCGCCCGCCATGCTGGCCGCAGCCCTGTATCTGATGAACCGCGCTCCGGATGCCGTGATGCTGGTCGCCCCGTCGGATCATGTGATACCGGATACGGACCTCTTTCATGCGGCGGTCGCGGTGGGACTGGATGCGGTTGCCGCAGGCAAGCTGGTGACCTTCGGGGTCCGGCCGAATCGGCCCGAAACCGGCTATGGCTATCTGGAATTGACCGATGCCCGGGATGGGTCCGGGCGAGCCCAGCCGTTGCGGCGCTTTGTCGAAAAACCGGATCTGGCCACCGCCCGCGCGATGCTGGCAGAGGGCGGTTATCTGTGGAATACGGGTATCTTTCTTTTTACCGCGCGGGACCTGATCGCGGCGGTCACCGCGCATGTGCCAGAGCTGATGCCGCCGGTTTCGGCGGCTCTGGCCGGGGCGCGACCGGATCTGGGGTTTTTGCGGCTGGATGCCAGACCTTGGGCGGAACTGCCTGCGGTTTCCATTGACTATGCGGTGATGGAAAAATCCAACCGGCTGATCATTGTGCCCTTTGCCGGGCACTGGTCCGATCTGGGCAGTTGGTCGGCGGTGCATGCCCATCGCGCCCCCGATGCCGATGGGGTGGCGCAATCCGGGTCGGTCACGGCAATCGGCTGCCGCAACAGCCTGTTATGGTCCGAAACCCCGGCGCTGGAGCTGGTGGCACTGGGGCTTGATAACATGATCGCGGTGGCCATGCCCGATGCGGTTCTGGTGGCGCGTATGGATCAGGATCAGGTGGTGCGCCAGGCCGTGGCCCAGCTGCGCACGCAGGGGGCAATCCAGGCGGACCAGAGCCCGGTCGCCTACCGCCCCTGGGGCCATGCCGAGTATCTGACCATCGGTCCGGGATTTCAGGTGCGCCGGGTGTCGGTCCGGCCCGGCGGTGTGATCAGCCTGCAAAGCCATGCGCATCGGGCTGAACACTGGATTGTGGTGTCCGGACAGGTGCAGGTCGCCCTGGACGGGCACCATAGCCATCTGGTGGCAAACCAGTCGATCTACCTTCCCCGGGGCAGTCGGCATCGGCTGGAAAACCAGCAGGCAGAACCGGCGATCCTGATCGAGGTTCAGACCGGATCTTATCTGAGCGATGATGACGTCACCCGATATGAATAGATAAAGTGCGCATTTTGTGCGATGATCCGATTCGCTGAGTGTGGAGGGCTTGTCGATGCAAGCACCTTGATCATTTGATTGCGCCAAAAAATGACATGATCGATCTGCTTTGTCTGGCAGACACCGGGCACGGGCTTGAGCTCATGGGCAGGCCGACGGCGACTACAACCAGGGCGACTGTTTGCCGCGTCACGCGGCGGCGTCATGGGTTCGGGCATTCAAGGCGGAGATCAGCGTTGTGTCCGTCCACCGTCTGACCGACCGATTGATCAACCCGCACGCAACCATCACCAATTCGTAAAGGACTGCTGCCATGGCACATGTTCCCGAATCGAATTACATTTCCGGGGTTCGCCGATCCCGCTTTTTCTATGTTTTTCAGCCCCTGCAGGTCTGATACCAGCGTCAGGATCTGAAACGACTGGAGGCGCATCTGCTGGAAGATATGGAATCATCGACCGCCAGGTGCTGAAAGAAGCCGCGCGCAATCTGGCCCAATCAGGGATGTACCTGTAGACTAGGGGTTACTGATATCGCGTTGTGCCCCGGTTCCCGAGGCGGGACATATGTGGTATTTGAGGCGGGACATATGTGGTATTTTCTGCAAATAGCACCTAAAAATACTTGAATTAAACGCTCGGCAATCCAATATGCACGTCAGTTGGCTGTGGGTATGACCCCAAGCCAGTATTGTTTTGTATGGAGGGCTAAATGGCTGAATACAACACGATCCGGATGGCGGCTGGTGCGCGCACCGCTCGGATTGACGAAGGTCTGCGCGCCCACATGAACAAGGTCTACGGCACCATGTCCGTGGGCATGATCATCACCGCATTGGCTGCTTGGGCAATTTCGGGCTTGTCGCTGACATCAACTCCGACAGAGTATGGATTCGGGAATGGTAAATACCTTACGCAGCTTGGATACACGCTTTATATTTCGCCGTTGAAATGGGTGCTGATACTGGGGCCTCTGGCATTCCTGATTTTCGGCTGGGGTACCCTGATGCGGCGCGGATCAGCTCAGGTTGTCCAGTTTGGCTTTTTTACCTTTGCCGCGGTCATGGGCATTTCGATGGGTACTGTCTTTATGCTCTACACGCCTTATTCGATCGCCCAGACATTTCTGGTGACGGCAATTGCGTTTTCCGGTCTGAGCCTGTACGGTTATACCACCAAGCGTGATCTGAGCGGTATGGGTACGTTCCTGATGATGGGCGTTATCGGCTTGCTCGTTGCGATGCTGATCAACCTGATCTTGCAGTCGCCAGCGATGATGTTTGCGATTTCCGCAATCGGCATCCTGATATTCGCGGGCCTCACAGCCTATTTCACCCAGGACATCAAGAACACCTATATCGCACACGCGACGCACGGTGATCAGGAGTGGCTTGATAAAGCAGCCTATGATGGGGCGTTGAGCCTGTACATCTCGTTCCTGAATATGTTTCAGTTTCTGCTGATGTTCATGGGGCAGCAAGAATAGCACATCGGTTTGTGTGTGTGTGTGTGTGTGTGTGTGTGTATACTTCCAAAGGCCGACAATCATTGTCGGCCTTTTTGCTGGACGGTACGGAACCGAACGGAATTGAAACCAAGAACTATAAGGGTATTTGATGTTTAGCTGTCCTGGTGCGCTTTGACGCAACACCGACTATCCGGGCCA
>JACOMT010000123.1 GCA_014623385.1 Paracoccaceae bacterium | reverse complement strand
GCGCCATGGCCAAGGCCGCAGCCCGACCAATGCCCTGCCCAGCCGCACTGACAAAACAGGTTTTTCCCTTCAAGCGTTCCATAGTTCTCTCCTTTGGTGATGGTGGATATGGCCGCTAGTGCGTGGTGATGGCCGCCCCGTCATTTTGCGAGGGCGTTTCCGCCGCCGCAGCGGCAGACTCAGCACTTTCAGACCATTCAATTGGCTCTGGCTTGGCGGTGAGAGCCCGCTCCAACACCTCAGACACATGGGAGACGGGCACAATTTCCAACCCCTCTTTGACGTTGTCGGCGATTTCAGCGAGATCCTTTTCGTTCTCTGCCGGGATCAGCACTGTGCGAATCCCGCCGCGCCGCGCGGCCAGAAGTTTTTCTTTCAACCCACCGATGGGCAGGGCATTGCCGCGCAGGGTAACCTCGCCGGTCATGGCAACACCCCTTTTCACGGCGATACCGCTTAGCACAGAGACGATCGAGGTCACCATCGCCAGCCCGGCCGAGGGGCCATCTTTGGGGATTGCCCCCTCTGGCACATGCACATGGATATCCCAGTTTTCAAACTGCGGGGGTTTCACCCCGATTTGCGGGCTGATCGAGCGCACATAGCTGGAAGCAGCATCGATAGATTCCTTCATCACCTCGCCCAATTTACCGGTGGTCTTCATGCGGCCCTTGCCCGGAACCCCTGGCTATTGGGGTATCGTCAGGTCGAACGACCCGTTTATGTGGAAACCACGCTGCCGGTCGAAGGCACTCTGCCGCCTGATCTGCAAGGCACATTTTTCCGCAACGGTCCCGCGCAGCATGAAGTGGGTGCAATGCGCTACCATCATTGGTTTGATGGCGATGGGATGATACATGCCTATCGCTTTGACGGGCAGAGCGTGACCCACCGTGCCCGCATGATCGAGACCGAGAAATACTGCCGTGAGCAAGAGGCGGGCCGCGCCCTGATCACAGGCTTTGGCACGGTGGTTCCCGGATCGGAAGGTCTGGCCGCCTCTGCCGACAGCCAGAACGTCGCCAATATCAATGTTTTGCAGCATAATGGCGAGTTGCTGGCTTTGTGGGAGGGGGGATCTGCCTATCAGCTCGACCCGGAAACGCTCGAAACGCTCGGCCTGAAAACCTGGAATGCGCAAACCGCAGGTGCCCCTTTTAGCGCCCATCCCCGGATTGATACGGACGGCACCTTGTGGAACTTTGGCTACGCAGCCCCTTTCGGGGCAATCATACTTTATCGCATCGCCGCTGATGGCCGGGTGCTGGATACCGGTGTGATCCCGGCACCCGAAACACCGATGGTGCATGACTTTGTTATCACCGCACGGTACCTTGTGCTGATTCTTGCGCCATTCCGCTTTGAACAGGCGCGTGAGGGGGCATTCATCGACAAATTCGCCTGGCGTGGCGACGAAGTCGGCCGCGCACTGGTGATTGACAAAAATAACCTGTCCGCGATGCAAGAGATCGAAACACCACCGATGTGGATTTTCCACTATGCGAACGCCCACGAAGACGCCGCGGGTCGGATCATCATGCAGGCCCCTGTTTATGATACGCCTTCTGTGATGACAGAAGCTTTTCGCGAGGTGATGCGCGGCAATGAGATCAAGTCGGCACCCCCGCGCTTCATGTTGCTGACGCTGGACCCGGCCAAGGGCCGCTTTGATGCGCAAGAGATTAACGGGTTAGCCAACAGCGAATTTCCCCGGATCGACCAAAGCATGCAAGGTCAGCGCCACCGCTATTCTTATGCCGTGCAGTCGAGTCGGGGGTATGCGGGCCGTGGCTTTGATCGAGTGAACCTCATCGATCATGAAACCGGCCAAGTGCAAGGGTTTCAATATAGCGCCTCGGAAATGGCGGAAGAGCACCTGTTCGTCCGCCGCCCCGGTGCAACCAAAGAGGGCGATGGCTGGCTTCTGGGAACTTCACTTGACGTGGCAAAAGGGCATTCCATGCTCAACGTCTTCCGTGCCGATGCGCCGATGGATGGCCCAATTGCCCGTATGCCGCTGCCTTACGCCCTTCCGCTAGGTTTACATGGGAACTTTTATACCTAGGCTGGCCAGTTGACACTATCAGTGTTCGATAGACGGCCTGTCGCAACACCGCAAAAACTTCAGCGAGATTCTCGCTGAAGTTTTTCTTTATGGAGCGATTCTTACTGATGGAATAGTTACCGAGCACTCTTTTTGCTGTTATGCATTTAATGCAGTAATCACCTGGGCATTGTGCTTCTTGACCAAGACTGCTCGTGCACCTTGAACAGGATTGACGCACCAGCGGACTGGCGGTGGTGTTCGCCGACATGCAAGCCTGCGTTGGGGTGCTCCGGGATCGGGCCTCAGGGTTATGATCCGCTGGTCCGCTGCAAGTGCCTACTGATCGGGGAGTGGCACCCCGAAGCTGGCGCAGCCCTCAACTGCAGTTGGATTTCATGCTGTGTTGCGGCCCCTGCCTCTTTGCGCCTGTGCCCGATGAGACGACCCATTACCGGTTTCGTAACCCACGATGATCTTCTGGCCGAGGTTTGCCGTACGCCGCAAGACCGGGCCGAAGAGGTGCCCTCCGATGACCCGGACATGGATTTCAGTACCGACACGCAAACACGGTGGGTCAATAAGGGCCCGAAGAGTACACCGGGCTACAAGATGACATCTAGGCGGCTTTGCGTGTCCGGACAAGGCCCGGATGAGGAAAGTTTCATCGACAAGGTCCACAAAGGACACCAGCGAACCGGGCCGAAAGTCCCCGGGTTAATACCATAGTCGAAGGGGCGAACGCGCAGCGGGTATTATTTGGCCGACAAGGCCTGTGCCAGCAAGGCCAATCGGGGCGCCTTGCGCGGTCGCTACCGTGACGGGATCATGCGAAGGCCGCCTGTCATCGGACCCCTGCGGGCCTGAGGGAAAACGCGGGGGCGCAGGCCGAGATCCAAACGCCGCTTTCGGATTAAGCAATGCCTATGCCACGATGAAGCACAGCCCGATAGTTCGGGCTGGCCAAAACAAAACGTCCAGCTGGCGCTGGCGGCAATCGGGCAGAACCTGCCCCGCAAACACCGGCAATCGCGTAAACCCAGACCACCAAAACCACTTTGCCCGATGTTTTGTCCGAGTGTTAAGGCCAGCGGACCGGACAGAATGGCCAAATCAAAGCTTCCGCCGAACATCACGCGCTCATGCAGCGGTCTTCATAATGGGCAAATGTGTCCTCGCACAGCGTTTATTGCCGTATATTCAGGTGCGTGGCCGAAACATGTAGTCTAACAGTACAACCAGGGCGACAAAACGTATCATTACACAAACTCTCAACGCACCCTGCATAGGGTTGTGTTCAAACGATTTTGCAAGCCAGGACAGCATTGTGGTATTGAAATGCGGTCACCTTTGGCCCAAGGTCAGGTTACATACATCAAGGGGGATAGATCCTGTGCATACGCGAGCTGCCGTAGCCGTCGAGGCCGGAAAATCATTGGAAATTATGGAGATCAATCTGGACGGCCCGCGTACGGGCGAGGTCCTGGTCGAGGTCAAGGCCACTGGTATTTGCCACACGGACGAATTCACCCTGTCGGGTGCCGACCCCGAAGGATTGTTCCCCGCGATCCTAGGCCACGAAGGGGCGGGCGTCGTGCTGGAGGTGGGCGAAGGCGTGACAAGCCTGAAGCCAGGGGATCATGTGATCCCGCTTTACACGCCGGAATGCCGGGAATGTGAATACTGTCTGAACCCGAAAACCAACCTGTGTCAGAAAATTCGTGTGACCCAGGGACAAGGTCTGATGCCGGATGGTACCTCGCGGTTTTCGACGCTCGATGGCGATCCGATCCTACACTATATGGGATGTTCCACATTCTCCAACCACACCGTGTTGCCCGAGATTGCGCTGGCCAAGGTCAATCCGGACGCACCGTTTGACAAGATCTGCTATATCGGATGCGGCGTAACCACCGGCATTGGGGCCGTGATGAACACGGCAAAGGTCGAAATCGGTTCGCGCTGTGTTGTCTTTGGCTTGGGCGGTATCGGTCTGAATGTCATTCAGGGCCTGCGCTTGGCCGGTGCGGACCAGATTGTCGGTGTAGACCATAACCCAGCAAAAAAGGCGATGGCGGAACGATTCGGCATGACCGATTTTGTCAACCCGACCGAGGTCGAGGGCGATCTGGTACCTTATCTGGTGCACCTGACCAAGGGCGGTGCGGACTATTCATTTGACGCGACCGGCAACGTCAGGGTGATGCGCGATGCGCTGGAATGCGCGCACAAAGGATGGGGTGAATCGATCATCATCGGTGTCGCCCCGGCTGGTGCCGAAATTTCCACACGCCCGTTCCAATTGGTTACCGGGCGGTCTTGGCGCGGAACCGCTTTTGGCGGTGCGCGCGGACGGACAGATGTTCCCAAAATTGTTGACTGGTACATGCAAGGGAAAATCGAAATCGATCCGATGATCACCCACACCCTGACCATGGACAATATCAATGAAGGGTTTGACCTGATGCACGCGGGCAAATCGATCCGATCTGTAGTCGTCTATTGATCACCTAACGCGCAAGGAAAAATCGGTACAGGCCAAATCTGTGCCGGTTCTTTTTTGTCTGTAATGTGCCCGCCGTGCCGTTTTCTTCACCGATTATGTTACGTGATATCAGAACACCGGCTTTGTTGCACAATCGGGTGATGATCGGATTTCCCCCTGTCCCCTGACAGACCTATCCTGCGGGCCCGGTAAGGGGCATGCCCATGCGCGATGTGCCGGTTATCGAGCGGCTATCTGGTTCCCGCGCCATGGGACACCGCCCCGGTGCTAGTATCCTACTCCATCCTTACCACACGGGATACATTGATGCCTTGCCCGCCCCGTTTCGGGCGATAACCCCGGAACCCGCTAACCGGCGGTGGCTGCGGCGGGATAACAGCACTGGCACCTGCACCTTTCGGATGTTCTCAGATGTTTCGGGCACCGTCGGCAGTGACTGAACCGATCACCCGGCCTGGCATGCGACGGCCTGACGATTTGTCCAGATATCGTCAGCCGCGACCACCGTCGCACAGATCGATACCTTCGGGCGGGCCGAGAAAACAGATCATTCCGGCTGTTGAGATAACGACCCGATCAGGCCAAAAATTGGTACCCAATCTCGGTTTTTCAGGTGTATTGTACGGTGTCTGAAAATCAGATACCGGCCTTATATGCTTCTTTAAGACGCCGTTTCCAGGCGTTTCAGAGGCCTAGTGTTAGTCGTGACCTCAAGAACCCCCGTCGCAACACCCCAAAAACCGCCAAAATCCCTATTTTCCGTCCCGGCCAGCTTAGATCAACCTAGGCCAGATTGAGCGTGACCCCGGCGACCAGGATCTCCAGGGTCCCAAACCGCACATGCCACCCCGGGTCGCCATACCTAACCCGTCCTCAACCCCGAGCTGTCGGTCAGTGGGCGCGCCAGCCCCCCTTCAACCCATGACAGGGTATGCCTGCGGCGGGGGCCTTGTGGCGATGGGACAGGGTACCGCAGTCCCACCGCCCGAGACGGGCGTTCGACACATCCCGTCGCTTGCCGAGTCGGCGGGCCCAAACATCTCTGCGGCGTAGCAGCACCAGATTGGCACTGGGGGCCATGCCTAACCGGTTCGGCAGGGAGAGCCTCCAAGCCGTCTCTGGGACGACGCCCGGAAACGAAAGCATACGTTTCTTGGGCAAGACCTCTGCGTGACAGCGTGATGTTTGGCGGAAGCTTCGATTTGGCGATTCCATCCGGTTTCTGGCCTTAACAGCGGGCAAAATATCAGGCAAAGTGGTTTTGGTAGTCTGGTTATGCGATTGCCGGTTGAGGGGCGGTGCCACGCAGGTTCAACCCGATTGCCGCCATCGCCAGTCCGGTGTTTTGTTTTGGCCAGCCCGAACTATCGGGCGGTGTTTCATCGTGGCATAGGCATTGCTCAACCCGAGAGCGGTGTTTGGATATCAGCCTACCCCCGCGTTTTTCCGAAGCCAGCAGGGGTCGATGACGGGCGACCTTTCGCATGATCACGTCACGGTGG
>JACOMT010000122.1 GCA_014623385.1 Paracoccaceae bacterium | reverse complement strand
CCGTCTCCAGCCCGAGCAAAAGCCCCGCACCCAACCCCAACATGCCGCCAATAAGCGGCATCAGAACGCCAAAAATCAGGATACCAGGTTGAAGGACGGCACCGCCGTTGCGCAATCCACGACCGGCAACCAGGCCCATATCCAGCAGGAACAGGCACAAGACCCCCTGGAATGGTGCGACAATGAAACTGTCGAGCTGCGCCAATCCGTCTTTGCCCGTTGCCCAGCCGATCAAGAAGGATCCGATCAGCAAAACGATGGACCCGTTCAAGAGAATCTCACGCCACAAACCGCTTTCGACATCCCGCGGCGCGCCACCTCGTGAAATGAGCCACAGTGCGGACAAGATCGCAGGTGCCTCCATCGCCGCAGCCACGGCAACCATATATCCGTCATAGACCAATCCGGCTGTGTCCAGCACAGATGTGCCCGCGACAAATGTGACGATAGAAATTGATCCGTAATGCGCCGCAATCGCCCCGGCATTGGTACGATCAAGAGCCGCCAGCAGGTTCAGCAGCGTAAAGGCGATGATCGGCAGACCGAAAGACAGACCAATGCCCGCCAGCAGGGCCAGCACCAATGTGCCTTCCACCCCATGCGCGGCCACGCTGGCCCCGCCTTTGAACCCAATCGCAAACAACAGATACAGTGATAACGCCTTGGCCGCCGCCTCGGGTACCGACAGATCGGACCGTGCCATCGCGGCACCGACACCCAGCAGGAAACACAGGATGATAGGCGACAACAGGTTGTCCGCCGCCAAAGCAAAAATCTGCTCCATTCGATCCTCAGCTCAAAGAGGGCAGCAATCCGCCCATTGGGTTTTATCGTCAGATTATTATCGTCAGATTGCAACGAAGCTGCCAGTTTTGGGATCAAACTATTCCAAAGTACCCTCGCCGATATCGGTTCACAAACCATGTAGGCACAAACTGCCGGATTGTACAGAATCCGACATAAACGGAAATGTTATTAAATTTGGCTGACGATACGAGTTTCGCCTGTTTTTCCAGCATCTTCGCCTGAGCCGTATCCGAGTTTTCGGCCTCTATCAAGGCAGAATTGCAGAATTTCAATCCAGCATTCAGCGAAGCTGTCCTTTGCATATCGGAGGCGTTGCCCTTACATGTCAAGGCATTCCCGCATCTCGCCGCAGTCAGCATGGCCTAATACAATCAGATGCGCAACCTTAAGCACGATCACCGCGCATTCCATGGCCGCACTTGTACCGTAATACAACCCGTCAGATTCATAGGACAGCACGAGATTGGCGATGTTGCGATGGATAAAAAATTCTCCCTGATCCGCCTCGAACAGTGCATTAACGTTTAACCGATTTTCGCAACAGGTGACACCCATGGCACACGGGTGCTGCCCCCGTTTCCAGCCGGGTACCGATATCAGGTTTTGGTGTCTAAATGGGATATTGCGCGCCAGCCGCGATAACGTTGTTCCAGATAGTAGAGCAGCGGTTTCGCGCATTCCACGAGATTTTCAACATTTGCCCCGGTTCTGTCCACCCGGATGGCGCGTTTTGTGTGAAAATTCCAAGGGTATCATACCCTGCACGAAACCTTTTAAAAACCTGTTGACGGCAAACCTGCGACATGGCCTGGGGCTATCAGGACATGTTATGGGAATGATGCACAACTATTGTGGTGTCAGGACGCGGGTTGCGCGCATTGACGCGGAAAAATCAAGTGTATCGTATCGGGAGTCAGGTGAGGCCGCCGTCGCGGATGTGCCGTGGCAGGAGGTTGGGAAACCAGCCCTGCGGCTGGCTAAATGCGAAAGCCATTAGCACAATGGCGATACAACGCCCTGTGCAAAGCGATGTGCGGAACCGTGGTCATCGCGGAACAGCAGGGCATGCAAACACTTGCCTCGGTCGCACGGGATGTGAATGGCACCCTGCATCGCAAGGATACCGTCGCGGCAAATGTTTCCGTTCAATGGCAGGTGCAGCTCGGGGAACAATCGCTGGTCCTAGTTTGGGATCCGGCAAAGACATGTACGGTCTGATCCGATTGTCAGCGGGTGCTTGAGTCCCGGGAAGACCCGCGTTACAGTCAGATGCTTGGACTCAACATGATCAAAAGTTTCTGCCATGTCATTTCTGTTTGCTGAACCAACTACCAATGCGGTGCCGCTGCACGTGCTGGATCCGGATCAGGCGAATGCGTTTCTGGCGAAAGCTGGGGATCGGGTGCGACGTTGGGCGGATGCCAGCGGGTTCACCGGATCCGGAGGCGATGTTGTCATGGTCCCGGATGACGCCGGTCATCCGACCCGGGGCCTGATCGGGTTTGGCACGCCTACCCAACGCAAACGGGGTCGGTTCATGCTGGCCAAGGCGGCGGCGAAACTGCCGATGGGAACATATCAACTGGTCACCGATCTGCCCGTCGACATTCTGGAAACTGAATGTCTGGGATGGATATTGGCAGGCTATACTTTTACCCGCTATCGTGACGTGTCTGTGACTGACCGGCGGTTGGTGGCACCGGACGGGGTTGACACCGCCCGCATTCAGGCGATTGCGGCGGGTGAGGTGCTGACCCGCGATCTGATCAACACGCCAGCCTCTGATATGGGCCCCGATGCCTTGGAAAGGGCGATTCAGGATATCGGGGATCATTTTGGTGCGGCTGTCACCAGCATCGTTGGAGACACGCTCTTGGATCAGAACTTTTCAATGATCCACACCGTTGGCCGTGCATCGGCTGTATTGCCGCGCCTGGTCGAATTGCGCCACGGAGACAGCGGCCCGAAACTGACGCTGGTCGGCAAGGGCGTGTGTTTCGACACCGGTGGTTTGAATATCAAACCTGGCAGTTCCATGGGCCTGATGAAAAAGGATATGGGCGGTGCCGCGACGGTTCTGGGCCTTGCCCGCACAATCCTTGCCCTTGAATTACCGGTGCAATTGCGGGTGCTGATCCCGGCAGTGGAAAACGCAATCGCTGGCAGTGCGTTCCGCCCCGGGGACATTTTGACCTCGCGCAAGGGACTGACCGTCGAAATCAACAATACCGATGCCGAAGGTCGGCTGGTTCTGGCCGATGCGCTGGCCTTGGCGGATGAAGTGGTACCCGATCTGATCGTGTCCATGGCGACACTGACCGGAGCCGCCCGCGTGGCCGTCGGGCCAGATATTGCCCCGTTTTACTGTGATGTGGACAGTTTTGCCGCCGCTTTGGAAACCGCGGCAGGCCGGGTTGCCGATCCGGTCTGGCGCATGCCGTTTCATGACCCCTATGAAACGATGATCGAACCCGGAATTGCGGATCTGGACAACGCGCCCAAAGACCGTTTTGCCGGATCTATCATCGCTGCGCTGTTCCTACGCCGGTTTGTTGAAAATGCACCCTACATTCATTTTGACATCTATGGATGGCAACCAAGTGCGGCACCGGCACGCCCCAAGGGTGGCGTTGGACAGGGCGCGCGCGCCTTGCTGGACGCCTTGCCAAATATCCTGAATCTGTGACTGATCGCCGATTTGTGGCCGCGAACACGCGCGTCGCGCATGACAGCCTGCATGGAACTGTCCAAGCAGAGCGGTACACCGCTGGGGTTGCGATGCGGTGCACCACCGGCTGGACGGACCTGTGCGATTCACCGGGGGGTAAACGCGCCAAACAGATGCTTTTTGGCCAGGCTTTTCAACTGCTGGAAGAGCGGGAGGGTTGGTGCTTTGGCTTTGATTCTATCGATGGTTATGTCGGTTATGTCCACGCGGCGGTAATGGAACCATATGTGGCACCAACCCATCGGGCCGTCACACCGCTGAGCCATATCTACAGTGCACCGGATATCAAATCGCCAGAGTTTGAACTCTTGAGTTTTTTCGGCGAATTGGCCGTCGAAGTAACGGAAGGTGCTTTTGCCCGACTGGCCACCGGTGGCTTTGTCCCAACCCAACATCTGGCCCCGGTAGACTGGCGTGCCAATGATCCCGTGGCGGTGGCAAAGACGTTTCTGGGCACCCCCTATCTGTGGGGCGGTAACACGGGGGTCGGCATTGACTGTTCGGGGCTGGTGCAACTGGCCTTTTACGCGGTGGGACGCGCCTGTCCGCGCGACAGCGACCTACAAGCGCAGCTCGGGTATCCCGTCGCCCGATCACAGGTCCGGCGCGGCGATATAGTTTGTTGGCGCGGACATGTGGGTCTGTTGGTGGATACCGATACGCTAATCCATGCCAATGTCCATCACATGGCGGTTGTGATCGAACCCTTTACCACGGCTTGCGAGCGGATATCAGCGCAGGAATTTGGCCAGATCACAACTATTCGGCGGCTGTTCTAGTCCATGACACGGATCAGCTTGCGTTCCAGCACCCGCAGAACAGTTTTCAAATCGTGCCCCCGTTTCAGGACCTGGCCGTCCATGCCGACCACAGCATACTGGCCCTGCCGATTGCAAAGTTTAGGTCGCTTTTCAATCAGGTATAAAGGGTGCTCTGCCGTGTGCCGAAATACGGAAAACACAGCCGTGTCCCGTAGGCTGGCAATGCCGTAATCGCGCCACTCCCCTGCGGCAACCATGCGACCATAAACCGACAGGATCACCCCCAACTCTTTCCGGTCAAAAGCAATTTGCACCGGTTCAGGGCCAATTGGGAACGGCGAATTTGAATAAAACATCATAATTGGGAATGGGCATTTTTGGATAGTAAATCAAGCTATTGTGATCCAAAACCTGTGCGCAAGGCTGTTGTCGGCGGACAGCATGACGGGGATGGCACATCATTTGATGCGCTCAACCACCTCTCTGCCTCGGGGCGCAGGTGCCAATACATCTCGGCAATTTTGTGCGACGCAAATCATCAAACTGGAGGTTAGCGGGTATCAGGGGCGGCACAACATCCCCGTAACACAGCGCAATCTGCCGCCCAGCGATGCACCAGCAACATGCGCGGCTTGTGGCATCCAAACCGGTCAGGTCGGTCCGGGCCAAATGGGAAAGGTCCACTTCCAACATCCCAAGTGCCGGATAGTGATCCAGCTCCAGTACCGCCCACCTTCACTGAAGTTCCGTAATATCCCCGTACACGACGCAATCGGCAGAGGCAGGCACTTGGGGCCCGCCGGGCAAAGCTGTACGGTTGGTGGTCCACCGTCATCCGCCAACGTGACCACCCTCGCCCATTTGTCTGAAGCTTTGGCCACGGACGATGTATAAACCTGCTGTATCAATCTGCTGCTTCGCGGAACCAAACCGGTCCGGTCTCGATAGACTTAATCAATGCACCGCGAACCCGCCAATCGCGGTTGCTGTCAGCCTATCTGTCGCGAGTCAACCGGCGCAGCGCGGGGGTGCCAAGTTCCCCACACTGACGCTATTCAAGCACGGCCCCAGTCGTGTTGTGGAGATGCGTCCGACCCGATGTTGCACGAGGTCGCCAAACCAATGACCACACGCGCAGCCGCCCGTCAAGGTGCAGGCTGCCGGTCGTCAGGGGGCAAGCGGATCCATCCCCTAATCTAGCGCGTGTAGAACACTATCTTAAAAAGCTCACAGGTCACCACAATCTCGCCGTCGCATATAATCAATGCGATATGCCGCCACCTCACCATAGCTGTTTGTTTCGGCGGGTCTTGCGGCGAGGGCTCTCCTGGGCTGACCGGCTTTTGAAAGCTTAAATTTTTTAGACCGGTATTAGCCAAAAAAGGGCTTGGATCCGGCTGAACAAATAACCCGGTGGCAAAGGATAACAGCAGATAACCATGCGCGAGGCGGATCGGGAAAAACGGATTTGCACACGCAGCCTCCTCACCCATATACGCGTAAAATCTTCCCCTTGTGAATTCGGCGAAATGTTTGATGTCCGACAGGATGAAACGGCGTGCAGCGGTGTGGATGGTTTCGCCTGTTTCAAGCTCGGTGAAGGTGCGTTGGAACGGATACACCGGGCCCATTTTTTGTGCCGCATCCGGAATCCATTGCTAAGACCGCTGCGTGAGCGCGTGATGTTCGGCGGAAGCTTTGATTGGGCCATTCTGTCCGGTCCGCTGGACTTACCGCAGGCAACGCGGTTTTGGTGGTCTGGGTTTACGCGATTGCCAGTGTTTGCGAGCTAAGGGTG
>JACOMT010000121.1 GCA_014623385.1 Paracoccaceae bacterium | reverse complement strand
CATTCATCGCACAAACCCACCCCATGCATGAGACAGCCATATTTCTGTTTTTGATAGCTAGGGGGCAGTTGGTGGCAAGCGCGGGCAATATCTTCGATGCGGGCCCCCGGCTTGAGCAGCGCCATGTTGTGCTGGATGTGGTCATAGCCATGCTGCATGGCAGAGACCATCGCCCCTGGGGGCGGCTTATCCCCCACCCACCAGCTGCGCGACATGTCAATGCAAATGCCATAGCAGCCCACCAAGTCGGTATCGAAACTGATGATCTCGTTGCTGCGAATCACCCGCGGTCCGCATTCCTGAAACCAGGGGTTGGTGCGCGGGCCAGAGGCCAAAAGCCGGGTCTCGATCCATTCGCCGCCCCGGCGAATGTTTTCGGCATGAAGAACCGCCCAGATGTCATCCTCGGAGGTGTTGCCCAAGGGGACATTTTCCCGAGCGAAATCCTCCATCGCGCGGACGGCGCTTTCGCAGGCATGGACGGCACAGCGCATGGCCAAGATTTCGTCGGGACCTTTGATTGAACGGGATTTTTCGGTAACCTCCTCGCCTTCCATGATCTCAAAGCCTTGTGCTTCAAGCGCCCGCAACCCATGCAGCATCGCCTTGTCGACCGCGAGACGGGTTTGGCCTGGCGCGTGTTCTTTCAACAAGACGCGAACCTCGTTCGAAAACGCATCCGCGGCCACATCCACCTTGTCGCCGCGGTCGAAATAAAAGAGATCCGCGCCCGAACGGACCTCGCGCACCAAGGGGTTGAAAGAGGACAGGAACGGGGCGTTCTTGTAATCCCAGATCACCATATACCCGTCGGCGCAGACCAAAACGGCGCGGAACGGGTTGTGAGTGTTCCAAATCTGCATATTGGTCGAATCCGTCGCGTATCGGATGTTCAACGGATCGAACAGCAAGAGACCGCCATAGCCGCGGTCGACAATATGCTGTGTCAGGCGTTTCCACCGAAACTGCCGCATCTCTTGAAGATCGGGGAGGGTCAGGCCCGCCGCGGCCCATTCGGCAAAGGCCAATTGCGTGGGCCCAATCTCGATCCGGTCCGCGTCATTGGGCGTGTTGTCGCCCAGTAATGCCCCGTTCATCGGGTCAATTTTGCGCTGATCGCGGTAATGGGTGTTCATCGGTGCCTCTGCTGACTTTTCGATAGCTCGGGGTCTGGGCTGTCAAATGGTCTTTTCTGAAACCGACCCGGGGAATGTCGTTTTTTTGGTGACCCCCGCGGATGGTTTCACCAGGATGGTGCAATGACCGTGCTGCATAACCGCCTGCCATATGACTTTGGCAATCCACCGCTTTTTGCCGGGGTGCCCGACCACGATGGCCGACTGGCTGCATCAGGATGAGGCAAATGGCGGTAAAATGGCGGAACGTGAAGGGGTTTGTGAGCGCACATTGCGATGCGGTACAGACACTGAACTTGGGTCCAGTGCAGAACTGGTGTTAGCCTAGTCGAGTGTGCCGGATGCGGCCGCTGTGTGGCGCGCTGATAGGGTTTTTGTCCCGATCTGCCGCGATGATCCGATGAGCACCTTGTGCCAATTGGTTCAGGAATATCTGTGCATTTTGCAAAAATATCGGGATAAGCATGTTTTGACGACGGCGGATTTATATTTTCCGGCGAGCTGGACATTGGCGGAAAAGCTCCGGCACCCTCTGAGCCGCCTTCACGTGCGGGTGGATCGCTATGATACGGATGTGTGGCGACGCGCACAAAGGTTATTGAACCGCCGAGCTGCACTAACCGCAGGCAGAACAGAACCGGCGCGATCCGGTTACCACGGAGCAGGTACCGCCAGCAGATCGTATTGCAACGTGCCACGGGCCAAGGTTACCGCAACCAACGATACAACAAAGAGTATTGACATAAATGCAATACCCCCGGTTATGACCCAAGTCGCAAGTTGGTGCATATCTGTTTCGACGTCGCCCTGTACATTCGGGCGCGATTCGGTCCTGAACGCCATGGCCAGCACCTCTTTCTCGGTTCGTTTGAAAATGCCTTTGCTTTTGGACGCTAATTTTGTCCCGATATGGTGGCATGGCGCTGCGTGACGCTGTGTTCAGTTTCCGCGATCAAGGCAAAGCGCGGCCCGGCATTATCAATAATTTGCTGGCACCCGCGAAATACGGCGGGGCGAGATCCGGTGAAACGCGCTTATAAATCGCGACACGGGCAGTTTGGTGGTGGGGGCCAGCTATTCAACGATGTCGGTGCTATCCGACGTGATCATCCGGTACATCATAGCGATTAACAACAACCGGGTCATGTCCGGGTCGCTCGAGGCTGGACAAGCTGGCCGCAAGGACAAGGTCACTCGTGACCGGGTCCGTATCGGACAATGTGCGTGCGGGGCCGTCCAGCGGGCCCGTGGCCTGGTCCAGCCAGCAACATGCGGTTCCGAATGTTCAGCATTGGGACAACGGTACAAAAGCCTGAACGGATCCGGGTGTGCCCGGGTTGGGAAGGCTTTGGCGTTCAACCGCAAACGTGGTTGTCACAATCCGCTATCCCGGTCCTTACCAAACGCGGGACCCCCCATGATATCTGCCTGTATGTGTCACGGTCACGCCCGGGACCGATTGATTCCAATCGCGCAGAATGCTTATCACCCTTGTCGGACAACACCCATCAAGTGTGTATAGTCTCTCTGTCAACCAGGGAAGAGAATGCCAATGACTGGAACGACGCAACGCCGTGCCGGGTTTTATCATCGAATCGGCGGCGGCCTCATCGTTCTCCCTGGTTGTGCACCAGCCTTTGCGGTCCGGCATGGGCGTAAAAGGGTTGCGCCAGCTTGGCCTATAATATGGATTTTGAAACCTGCCGGAACGCCGGGGCCGACTCTGAAGTGCGCGACCTAGACGGCACGACGCCACTGTACAGGGTGGGGTAAGCACTGGGCAGCGTACAGGTGGCACCTCTACCGAAACGGTGGCGGTTCTCCTGAATGCCGGGGCTAGGCCAGGATTGACACGCACAACAGGGATGGCAAGTTGCCCGCCGATCTGGCCGAGAACAACGAACAGGTCAGGTATCACGACGTATTCTGGTGGTTGAACGAAGCCCGGCTCGATTGACGGGCCGGATCCAATGCATGGCTCTTGGGCTATGGGGAAAATCCGGGTGCTGCCGGGACCAGTGTCCTGGTTTGTGATATCCGCAAAACATCAATCCTGAACACGAAAAGAGCACCCCGTCCGGGGTGCTCTGTCATTGGAATAGACGAAAAAGATCTTAGCAGCTATAGTACATGCCGAACTCAACCGGGTGCGGTGTGTGTTCGTATGTTTCGATCTCTTCCATTTTCAGCGTGATATAGCCTTCGATCTGGCCCTTGGTGAACACGTCGCCGACTAGCAGAAAGTCCATGTCCGCTTGCAATTCTTCCACGGCTTCGCGCAGCGAGCCACTGACGGTCGGGATGCCGGCCAGCTCTTCTGGCGGCAGATCGTAGAGGTCTTTATCCGACGGCTCGCCCGGGTCGATCTTGTTGGTGATCCCCTCCAGACCGGCCATCAGCAGTGCGGCAAAGCACAGATACGGGTTCGCCGACGGATCGGGGAAGCGGGCCTCAACGCGCTTGGCTTTTGGTGTCTCGGTCCACGGGATTCGGATACAACCCGAACGGTTCCGCGCAGAATAGGCGCGCAGAACCGGGGCCTCAAAGCCAGGGATCAGGCGCTTATAGCTGTTGGTCGACGGATTGGTGAAGGCGTTCAGCGCCTTGGCATGTTTCAGGATGCCGCCAATGAACCAAAGCGCCTCATCCGAAAGATCGGCGTACTTGTCGCCAGCAAAAAGCGGTACGTCGTCTTTCCAGATCGATACGTTACAGTGCATGCCAGTGCCGTTGTCGCCCGCGATGGGCTTGGGCATGAAGGTCGCCGATTTGCCGTACGAATGCGCCACATTATGGATGACGTATTTGTATTTCTGCAGCTCGTCAGCCTGTTTGGTGAGCGAGTCAAACTTCAGACCCAGCTCATGCTGACAGGAGGCCACCTCATGGTGATGTTTATCAACCTTCATGCCCAGACGCTTCATGGTTGACAGCATTTCTGATCGCAGATCCTGGCTTTCGTCTACCGGGTTGACCGGGAAATAGCCGCCCTTGACGCCCGAGCGGTGGCCCATGTTGCCCATTTCGTATTTGGTGTCAGTGTTCCATGATGCGTCGGTTGCATCCACCTCATAGGACACTTTGTTGATCGCATTCGAATACTGAATGTTGTCAAACAGGAAGAATTCTGCCTCGGGCCCGAAATAGGCGACATCGCCAATGCCCGAAGATTTCAGATAGGCCTCGGCCTTCTCAGCAGTGCCGCGTGGGTCGCGTTCGTATGCCTCCCCGGTGTCCGGCTCAACAACCGAGCAATGCAGACAGAGAGTTTTTTCCGCATAGAACGGATCGACATAGGAGCTTTCAGTGTCGGGCATCAGTTTCATGTCCGACGCTTCAATCGATTTCCAGCCCGCGATGGACGAACCGTCAAACATAAAGCCTTCTTCCAGGAAGTCTTCGTCAACCTGGTCGCTGATCACTGTCACGTGCTGAAGTTTGCCGCGCGGGTCGGTGAAGCGCATATCGACATATGCCGCCTCTTCATCCGCGATCATCCCTAGAACTGCGTCCTTACTCATTCCGTAGCATCCTCTCTATTGGATTTGGGGTCTGGATTTGGGGTCTCTAGATCACAGCGCGTCTGAGCCGGTTTCACCGGTCCGGACGCGCATGGTTTGTTCGATAGAACTGACAAATATCTTGCCGTCGCCGATTTTATCGGCTTTGGCGGCGGCAACGATTGCTTCGATAGCGGCATCAACCATGTTGTCGTCCAGCACGACTTCGATTTTGACCTTTGGCAGGAAATCTACAACATATTCGGCACCGCGGTACAATTCAGTATGGCCCTTTTGGCGGCCAAACCCTTTGACCTCAATAACGGTCAGACCCCGAACGCCGACCTCTTGCAAGGCCTCTTTAACCTCATCAAGCTTGAAAGGCTTGATGATTACTTCGATCTTCTTCATGGGTCCTCCGTATCACTTTTCACGTTACAGGCCATTTCCGTAGAAGCCTCACAACCCAATAACGGGATGAGATCGCCGGAGGGAATTGGAGTATTCTGTTATAGCCTAGTTTTTAAACTAATTGACCAAAAAATGGGCTATCATGAATCGACGAGGTACGAGATGACGGAGCTGCTAACAGCGACACAGATGCGGATCACCGAACAGGCGGCAATCATGAGCGGTGAAGTCACCGGGCTCGATCTGATGGAGCGGGCAGGGCAGGGGGTGGTCGAGGCGATTTTTGAGCAATGGCCCGAATTCGCGGACGCGCCCCACCGTGCCGTGGTGCTGTGCGGACCGGGCAACAATGGCGGCGACGGGTTTGTCATAGCGCGGCTGTTGAAGGAATGTGGTTGGGACGTGGAGGTGTTTCTCTACGGTGACGCTGAGAGTCTGCCACCGGACGCGCGGGTGAATTATGATCGCTGCAAGGTGGTCAAATCGTTGGTGGATGCAGCGTTTGATGGCTGGCCCAACGAGCAGTCGGGGATTTCTCTGGTTGTAGACTCGATATTTGGGACGGGCTTGTCACGACCCTTTTTGACATGTCGTCATATGGCAATAAGTCTGAAAAATTGCGCGACGCTGGCGGAAACTTCCGGCGGGTTTCCAAAAGTTGTAGCAGTCGATGTTCCGAGTGGGCTTTGCACCGATTCCGGAAAATGGCTGGGCGGCGGTCAGCCAACGGACTTTGCGAACATTGCAAACTTAACGGTGTCATTCCACAGAAAAAAGACAGGGCACGTATTGGCTGACGGTCCAGGGTATTGCGGGCGCGTCGTCATCAAGCCCATTGGTCTGCAGGTCAGCCCGCAACTACGGGTGGGGGTACAGCTCCCGCCTAGGGGAACGGCCGGGGGCTGCCCGGCGGTGCCGCCGGACGAGGTCGTCAGATTGATAGGGGCGACCACACATGATCTGGCCAAATTGAACAGCTGCCACAAATTCTTCCACGGCCACGCCCTGATTCTATCTGGTGGGCCCGGCAAAACCGGTGCTGCGCGGTTGGCAGCCCGGGGGGCGTTGCGGGTCGGGTCGGGGTTGGTGACCATCGGTGTCCCGCCATCTGCCCAATTGGAAGTGGCGAATCAGGTCACGTCGATCATGCAGACGCGCGTGCCTGACGCGGCAGGTCTCGCTGAGGCTCTGCAAGACGCCCGGGTGAATGCGATCTGCCTTGGGCCGGGCCTGGGCTTGGGCCGGGCGCGCGATCTGGTGCCGGTGGCCTTGGATACAGGCCTTGCCACCGTTTTGGACGCAGATGCACTATCTGCCTTCCAAGATGCGCCAGATGTGCTGTTCAAAATGCTACACTCCAAATGCGTTCTGACGCCACATGGGGGCGAATTTCACCGGTTGTTTCCCGACATCGCTGCCAAATTCGCAGCGTTGCCAACCAAGGGTCCAGCCTATTCCAAGGTGGACGCCACACGAGAGGCAGCGGCACAGGCAGGTTGTGTCGTGTTGTTCAAGGGTCCGGACACCGTGATCACGGCACCAGATGGGCGCTGTGGTGTCCATGCGGCGGTTCACGACCGCGCCGCCCCGTGGCTTGCCACCGCTGGGTCAGGTGATGTCTTGGCCGGGTTCATCGCAGGGCTCTTGGCGCGGGGGTTCAGCCCGATGATGGCCGCCGAAACCGCCGCATGGTTGCACGTGGAATGCGCCCGCACCTTTGGCCCCGGCCTGATTGCCGAGGATTTGCCAGAGATGCTGCCACAGGTATTCCGCGATCTGGGGATCTAGCCACATCACCACCAAAAACACGGACCTGCGAGCCCTGCGCCTTTCCCTCTCGCATATCGTTTCCGGCTTTGATAAGCAACGTCGGTGACCAGCTGGGACCTAGTCGGTTCACCGAGTGCGGGTGTGGCGAAATTGGTAGACGCACCAGATTTAGGTTCTGGCGCCGCAAGGCATGGGGGTTCAAATCCCTCCACCCGCACCAAAAGACCCATTGGGCTAAAATTCCCCCTAAAGCTTTTTAATGGGAACGATAATTCCAGAGTTTCAGCGCCTTGATTCCGGTTGTAAAGAACAGGTACGGTAAAGACCATTTACGCGATGATCCTGCACATGGGGATATCACTGTGTTCCTAGATTTTCCACGGATTTGCGAGGAATCCGAACAGGATTCCATCTATTATTCGAAAGTCCCTCTGGGATCAGTTTGATTAGCCGATTGTTCGATGCGCCACGCCTTTTTGGCTGTGCGCAGAGCTTTACCCTGATCAGTATGGGCGTTCCAGACATCGCGATCCGGGCGCAGGTTGGACAGATTTGATCAGCCTGCCGATATCCCCTGCACAGACTGTCCCATCGAAAAGACCTCTGCGTGAGCGCGTGATGTTCGGCGAACGCTTCGATTTTGCCATTCCGTCCGGTCCGCTGGCCTTACATCGGGCAAAACATTGGGCAAAGCGGTTTTGGTGGTCCGGTTATGCGATTGCCGGTGTTTGCGGGGTGAGGGGCGGTGCCACGCAGGTTCTGCCTGATCGCCACCAGCGCCAGCTGGGAGTGTGTTCTCTGGCCAGCCCGGACTATCGGGCGGTGCTTGATCGTGGCATAGGCATTGCGCACAACCCGGAAGCGGCGTTTGGAGATCAGCCTACCCCCGCGTTGTTCCGAAGCCCGCAGGGGTCGATGACGGGGGATCTATGATGGGCGGCCGTTCCCATGATCCCGTCACGTTGGCGGCCACCACGCAGGGCGTCCCCGGTTGACCTTGCTGGCGCAGACCTTGTCGGCC
>JACOMT010000120.1 GCA_014623385.1 Paracoccaceae bacterium | reverse complement strand
AAAACCGGTGAGGAGGTTCCGATCCTACCCCGGCGCGTTTTGATCTTTCGGCCCTCTCATCTGATGAAGGATCGGGTCGCCAAAGGCAATAAACGGTAATAGGGTGGTCAAATGGATAAATCCCTTGATGCCTTCCGCACCATCAGCGAAGTGTCCGACTGGTTGGGGGTTCAGTCGCACGTGCTGCGATTTTGGGAGAGCAGGTTTGCCCAGATCAAGCCGGTGAAACGCGCAGGTGGACGCCGATATTACCGCCCCGCTGATATGCGGTTGATTGGCGGCATTAAGAAATTGCTGCACGACGACGGTATGACCATAAAAGGTGTACAAAAAGTGCTTCGGGAACAAGGCGTTGCGCATGTGTCGGCGATGTCGCGAGATCTGGATGACATGGCTGTCGGCGGTGCCAAGACAGCCACGGGTGCCAATGTTCTGTCCTTTCAACGGCACAGTCTGCCACCGATACCCGAAGCCACAAGGGTACCAATGCCCGAGACGGCGAAACATGCCAAATCCGCCAGCCCCGGCAAACCGCTAAAGTCACCAACCAAACAGCCGGTTAAAGAGGCCGCTACTTCGGTACCCAAATCCAACATTGTGGAAGAACAGCCCGCCCTATCCGGCTTTTTGACGAAGAAACCGGTAACTCTGCCAATCGCGTCGGCCCCCGCCCCCCGTGTGCGCGATGTCGACCTGCCAGAGCCGCCTGCGGATGATCAGAGTGCGGCCCGACCCGGATGTCTGACCCTGTTGACCCGTATCGACCGGCTCCCATTGGATCAGGCTGCCGATGTCGCCGGATTGGTTCAGCACCTGCGCACGGTCCATACCCGCATGGCACGGATAGATGATATCTGAGGCATTGCTGATTCCCTGTTGTCTCCGTTGATCGGAACCGGTATTTAGTACGGCCTTGTCGGGCTATGGCGCAGCCTGGTAGCGCGTCCGTCTGGGGGACGGAAGGTCGCAGGTTCGAGTCCTGCTAGCCCGACCAAACCGACCACCGTTCAGAACGATTGGCGGTATCTGTAAGGAGTAGAGACTGGAATGATCGGTTTTCTGGTCGGCCAGCACACTGCCCAACTGGACTTAGATCTTGGAGAAGTGGACAGAAAGTCCAGACTGGAGCATGATGGTGTGCTGGCCAGCCAGCAAATTGCCCAACTGATATCGAATAAATTCATTACGTCAGATTCGCCTTTGGCCGAAGACCAAACGCAACCGGCCAGTCTGGATCTGCGATTGGGGCGCGCGGCCTATCGCCTGCGGGCGTCATTCCTGACCGGCCGGGAGCAGTGCGTGAAAGACCGGCTGGCAGAGTTTGAAATGCACCGCTTTGACCTGACCGATGCTGGTGCGGTGTTGGAAAAGGGCTGTGTATATCTGGTACCGTTGCAGGAATCCCTAGCCTTGCCCGACTACATAACAGCGGTGGCCAACGCCAAGAGCTCGACCGGGAGGCTAGACTTGCTGACGCGGATGATCACAGATTACGGCGTCGAATTTGACCGTGTACCGGCAAGATATCACGGGGCGCTATTTGCCGAGATTTACCCGCGATCCTTTTCGGTCAAAGTGCGCCCCGGCATGCGCTTGAACCAGATCCGGTTCTATAAAGGGCGCTCCCGACACATTCTATACGACGTGATGCGTGGCCCACTGCATCGCAATACCCCTTTGCTTACTGTGAACCCGAAGCTCCTGGACGGCATGCCTGTTTCCGTGGATCTGGACCCTGGCCGGTCGTTTGTCGGATATCGGGCCAAACCGCATACCGGCATCATCGATCTGGACAAGATTGGGCATTACGATCCTCGCGATTACTGGAAAAAGGTGCATCTCGAGAAGGATTGGATCGTACTGGACCCGGGCACGTTTTATATTCTGGCCAGCCGTGAAGCTGTTTGTATTCCCCCGGAATATGTGGCGGAAATGGCACCCTATCAGGCTATGGTGGGCGAGTTTCGGGTGCATTATGCCGGCTTTTTTGACCCGGGCTTTGGCCATCATGCCGCCGGTGGCCAAGGCGCACGTGGCGTGCTAGAAGTCCGCTGTCATGAAGCCCCTTTTGTTCTGGAGCACGGACAAACAGTTGGACGGCTGGTCTATGAGCGCATGTCGGAAGTTCCTGAACGGCTTTACGGGTCCGAGATGAAGTCCAATTATCAGGGTCAAGGCCTGAAGCTGTCAAAGCACTTTAAGACAGTGACAGGCGAAGAGTTCAAATAGTCATCTGCGGCACTCGCCAATCTGCTTGAAATTCCATTGGCTTATCAAAGAAGCAAAGAACGGAGCATCTATTTCTGGCACTCCTCGTTCCACGAGCCCGTCTATCACCATTTGAAACTCATCAGAACACGAAACGACAATAGGAAGGTGTCGAAATCCTTTCTTATCCTTAAGGACTAACGCACCGCCAAGAAATCCAAAATCTATCTGTATTTCAGTTCCACCGGGCAGAAGGATCGAATATGTTGTGAATTTTTGATCGGGTTCATTGCAATTATCTGTGCGCTCTGTGAATTGATACGTATTCGCCTTTTTGATACGGCGATAGTAAAACCTGTGTAAAATGGTTTCTTCGCCAAAACGTTCAACTGTCTCTCGTGCAGCGGATATATCTATTCCAGCACCGAACCTAGTATTCAAATCATTAATAGTAATGCCTAGCCCAGCACCTATCTCAGCTTCCAGAGTCGACGTATTCGACAAAGATGGACCACAACCCTTTTTTATTCCATACAAACCGTTGGAAAAAGCACGAGTGAAGTGATCGTACATAGTGTCATTACTATCACTATCGAAAAGCTGCGCGGCAGCATATGAAATAGATACCCTTTTTTCGAATTCATCTCGAATCTCATCAACAATCGAAGAGTCCAGATTGATTATCCAGGAGTCGGCATCATCTTCAAATCCGGTTCGGTCAGATTCCTGAGGAATAACGGTACCGGGTACCAAAACCGCAATTAATTTAGGTGATAACGGTATCTCAACACGTCTAACCAGTTTAATATGGGTTTCATCAGCTTGTGAATTATTTTGCGTGTCCCTGAACCAGCCAGACTCGATTACCGACATTGGGACATAGGCAAATACGCCGAACGATGTAAGCGCGAGCTGCCTTTGCCTTCTTGTTCGGTTTTGAAAGCGATCAAACAAAAGCAGGTTTGTGCCTGCTGGCAGAATTATCTTTTTGGGCAGGACATTGTGGTTGAGGGGGTCGGCGATAGGTACAAACACCTCATAGCCTGCTCCCACCCTGATATGTCCAACCTCGGGATCCAGCTCGTCTTTCCTATCGCTCAGCAAATACATGAAATATTTGCGCCAATCAAGCTCTGACCTAGCTTCGCTTGGAAACAGTGACAGGGTGGCCAACGCAAGCACGAAAAGAGCCTTGGCAAGCAAGCCATTTATTGAATGCATTTCCGTCATATCTGGCTTGCTCCGCGCCGCCTTGGGCTGTCATTGTAGAACGTCTTATCCAACTTTCCGTATTCCAAGACAAACACAAGGGCTAAGAAATAAAAGCCTCGCTGAAGCTAAAAAGGCAGATGTCGCCGACTTTCAGGTTTATGATCAGCATACTATACGATCTTTGTCACATCCTTGTAATGCGGCTGCCCATTTTGGCGGCTTGTTTGGCCGCTTTGCGCGCCCGACGATCCTGGCGCAGTTTTTTCTTTTCTTCGGGTGTCGGTTTGGGCCTGGAATCGGCTGCCGGTGTCGCATCACACTCGCCGTGCTCTATATAGCGTGGCTGCTCTGCCGGTCGCACCTGTGGTTCGTCGGATGTACGCAACCTCGCCTGCTTTGACGTAGCACGTATGCCCATATCTATGCTCTTGCGGATCACCTTACGCAACAATATACGGCTGATCATCCTTATGATTTGGTTCGAATTCATTTTATCATGCCTCTCAGTCGTTTCGCCGGATAGTTGCATCCTGCCAGTTGAACTAGGCTGGTTGAAAGAAAATCCCGCCCTGTTCGTCAAAAAGCTCGCTCTGTTCGCCGCTTTTGCCGGAATCCTCGGCGTTTTCGCCCGTCTCGATCCCCATTCCAGGCATCGGGCGATTTTCCAAAAGACCGGTGCGCAATTCCCTAAACCCGGGTAGATTGCGCGCGCTCTAACCCGAAATGGTCTGGAAATGTCACCAGTCGTCCCAGTGCCAGTTTGCGTCGGCCCAGCTTGACCCATTCCAGATCCAACAGTTGATCAACGGTCCCCCGCGACACCGAAGCACCGCGAATTTCCTCGATCCCGGCCCGCGTCACGGGTTGGCGATCAGGGCAATGATGGCCAGAGTTTTGATCACAGCCCGGCTGAGTTTGCGTATCTCGGCCGTTTCCTTTTGCATCCAAAAACCCAAGATCAGGCGCGGTCCAAATGGCCCTGTATCGCCGGTCCGGACGACGCGCACGCCGCGCCCCTTGTATCGGACCAAAGCACCCAACCGAGTCACAGATATGCGGCATGTGCCCAATCAGATCCCGCACGGCGACCGGTTCAGAGCAAATAGCACCGCCGCAACCATGCGTTCCCGTTCGGCCCATGGGTGTGCTGTGAACAGGCCTGCCTCATGGTCCGTTTCAGGGCTGTCCCGCGTTATCTTGCGTCCTTGTCCCGCAGGTGGATGGGACCAGATACACCGATTTGCCACAACTTTGCGCGATCCTCCGCCAGTGCGGCGGCGAACGTCGCAGCGGTAGCGTATCTGCGGCGCACCGGGTTCCGGTGATATCAGTCCAATCCGCCGCGTATTCGATCAGGCCGCGCATGCCTTCCAACGCTTGTTCCACCGTAAACACCGCTTCTCGGTCCATCACAAAAGGCCGGAAATCGTCGCGTGTTCTAACCTGCATCAGATCCAGCAATGTCGCCATTTATCGTACGTTGCGGATACGCGCGACATACGTGCTCTGACCGCGCGCAAAAATATTCCGGCCCAACCGATCATGTGCCATCAAGCGCGCCGAGGCATCGCGCATGACCTGTAACTGTTCGAGATGAGCCGACCAGATGCGCAGCCCCTATTCCACCGACTCTGGGGCAACAGGAGGCGGGATTTCAGAAAGGCCAGCCACGCTGCCATCACCAGATAATCCGCCGCCAGTTCAATCCATGGCGTTTTGGCACGTTCAGCAAAGGTCAAATACTGATGCGCCATTTCCAGTACCGATATTTTGCGCAGATCGATCTTCTCCGTCCGCGACAGAGTCAGCAGAACATCCAGTTTGTCCTTCGAACCCGTCGACATCAACGATCAAGGATTGCGCCGCCAGCCGGTCTGCCACTGGCATTATCTCTTTATCTCTTTTTCGAACCCCGGCTGTGTGTCAGCCATATACCTGCCCGCCCATAAGGACGGAAAGCTCGGCCTCGGCCGCCGCGATGTCAAACCCATCCGGGTCTGTTCGCCACCGCAATGCCGCCAAAGCCCGAGCCCCCGCAGCATCGGTCATTTTACCGGCAGCCTCGGCGACGGCGATGCGATCAGCAAGATTGGCATTGCAAAGCAGGACCACATCGCATCCAGCCGCTAGCGCGGCGATAGCGATCTCTGTCAAACTGCCATCCAGCGCCTTCATCGTGATGGCGTCGGTCATGATCAGCCCATTGAACCCGATCCGGTCCCGGATGATCGACATGATCGTGGGAGAAACGGTTGCCGCGCGCCTATCGACCCGATCATAGACCAGATGGCCAGTCATCCCCATCGGCAAGTCATTCAGGGCACGGAATGGCACAAAGTCAGTGTCTAGCAACTCTGCCAGGGGCGCATCGATCCGGGGTAGATCGACATGGCTATCCAATATCGCCCGACCATGGCCCGGCATATGTTTGACCACGGGCAAAACACCGCCAGCCAGCAACCCATCCGCGACGGCACGGCCACAAGCGATAACCTTATCGACGGTATCAGCGTAACAGCGGTTGCGTAGAAATGCATGCGTATTGAAACCTGCGATGTCAACCATCGGGGCGCAATCCGCATCAATGCCCAACTGACGCAGTTCATCCGCGATCAGGCGATAGCGCAGATACATGGCACGTGGGGCATTGTCACCCGCGCGCGCGACATGATCCAGCGGCGGCATCCATTC
>JACOMT010000119.1:977-13969 GCA_014623385.1 Paracoccaceae bacterium | reverse complement strand
CACGGACCTGATATTTGGGAAAGACCGGATCGATATAGAGGCCACCGCCGAAGCAATAGGCCTTACCGCCATAATGGTGCGAGACCTCAGAGAGATAGAGCACGGCGGGATTTTCGGGGAGATCTTCAACGGCGTGCAGGGGGGTTGTACCGTGCAGGCCATTTCCAGGCTCGACCTGTGTTGCCCCGGCATCTGCCAAGGCAGGAAGAACCGCGGACGAGGTCGTGCCGGGTGCGTTGATTTCAAATCCGGTGCACCCTGCCTGGATGAGGGTTTCCGCTGCATGGTTCAGGGTGGTCAGGTTCGGGGTCGGTTTGACCTTGCGTGTGCCCTGATCAAAGAGCAGTGCAGGAAATGTCGTCACCCCTGCGAAACGCCCGCCATTCAGAGCGTTGAGCCGGTCGGCAACGGACAGGACAGTGCTGGCGTCAAACCCGCCTTCATGGCCAAGATAAAAGATGTCGCCTTCGGTTTGGATACGGGCCATCAACGCTTGTTCCCGTCCCGCCCTGGCAGAAGCCGCCGCGGCCTCCCGCGCTTTGACATCAGAGAAGACAGTCCAAAAATCGGGCTTGAGATGGCCTGCGGCGAAGCCCGCTTCCTGTCTGGGCACCTGGACCAAATGGCCCAGATGACCCGTCTTGAGCCCGGCGCGATCACAGGCCACCGCGCAGGGCATATCGACGGCAACAGAGCGCGTGATACCGCCTTGCATGACAGCCTGACAAAATCCGGAATGGCGTCCGACCTGCTTTGTCATGGCAAATGTCGCAAGGCCCATTTTCGTCGCGGCGTCAGAGAATATCCGCGCATTTCGTTCAACTGCATCCAGGTCGAGCACGTAGGCGTTGGCCGGAATTTGCCCTTGCTGATGCAACAAAATAGCCGCCTCGATGAAGTGCGGGTTGCGACGAATGAGAAGATCAAGGAACATGCTACCCCCGTGTTATCGGCGAATTTCGCGGAGTGAGACCGCAACGGCGAGCAGAATGATCAGCCCACGTACGATCATTTGATCGGAGACCTGGAGCCCCATCAGAATCAGCCCGTTATTCAGCATCCCCATCATCAGTGAGCCGAGAAGCGCGCCAATGATCGATCCTTTGCCGCCGTTCAATGCGGTGCCACCGACGATGACAGCTGCGATGACAGTCATCAGATCCGTTTCACCCAAGGTGTATTTGGCGGCCTGGATGCGACCGGCGTAGAGGAGACCGGCAAGCCCGGCAGTTGCCCCGCAAAGCGTCAGCACCATCAGGCGGACACGTGGAACCTTGATACCCGAAACCTGAGCCGCGCGCGCATTATCGCCAACGGCCAGAACATGCGCGCCAAAGCGCGTATCGCGATACACGATATGTCCGATCACAACCGCGATGACCGTCCAAATGACGAGCGAGGGCACGCCGAACAATTGGCCGGACCCGAAGAAGCCTGTGAATGTCTGGTTGAGAACAGGAATGGATCTAAGGTCCGTCATGGAACGCGCGATGCCAGCAAAAAGCCCCATGGTCGCAAGGGTGACCACAACAAGTACCCCGTTGAACGCACCAATCAGAATACCTGCACCAAGGCCCGCAGCAACGCCAAGGATCATCGGGCCATTTTGCATCGCAACGGCTGCGGCCAACGCCGAAACCGCGACCACGGACCCAAAACTCAAATCGATTTCTCCGGCTGACAGGGCAAAGACCAGGCCAATTGCCATGATTGTGGCCGGTGTAGTTTGCAGGACGATGTTTGTCAGGTTTCGGCTTGTAAGAAACCCGTCATTGTGCAGGGTGAACGCGAAAAACAAAAAGATCGCCAAAAAGCCGAAATAGATCACGCTTCGTTGCAAATCCATGCGTCGCGGTCTTGTGAAGGACCTGTTCAATGCCCGCCCCGGTTTGTCGGTTGGATTTGGTGAGCCGCCCGAAGGCGACCCACCCGGGGGTTCCTAGTTGGCGCTCAGGCTGGCAGGCGCATCTACGTTGAGCGACCTCTTCCAGCCTTCAATGACCGTGTCGGCCGTGACCGTAAGCGCGGGCGCGACAATAAACGGGGGAACATCCTGTTTCATCAGGTGCAGCACCGCCGAGGCAGCCATGGCCCGGCTCAGCTCGTAAGCTTCATCACCAATGATCGCCACAACGTTGCCTCCGCGTACCATGTCAAGGGCAATCGGCTCTGACAGATCCAGCGTGACGAGCTTTGTGGTTTTGTTACCATTGGCCCGCAAGGCAGCCAGAACACCTTCTGCCGGACCGGCCCAGGTGACATAAATACCACCTAGATCAGGGTTTTGCAGAAGCATTGCGTTGGCGATGTCTTCGGCACGGGCAGGATCAGCAATGCCCTGCTCGGCAACAATGGACATGTTGTGATAGTCGTTTTTGATTGTGGTTTTGAAGGCGTTGTCGCGTTGGTTGGTCACGTAGAATTCTGCATCATGGTAGATCCAGCCAACCGTGCCTGTCTCACCCATCGCGGCGGCCAGCGCATCCGCCGCTTGTTTACCCATCTGGAACAGATCATCCGTCACGATTGCAGCATAGTCGCGACCGTGTTCGTATCCGTTCGGAACATTCGACAGAAATGTGATGGAGACACCAGAATCACGCGCCTCCGCGAACGCGGCGGCGGAGGTGACCGGGTCAAGCGGCAGGGACAGGATGATGTCCGGCTGTTTTGCCATGACGGTCTCGAGATCGCTGCGTTGTTTGCCCGCGTCAAATTCGGCATTGGTTTCGGCGACGACTTCAATCCCCAATCGGCTGAACTCGTCAGTGGCCCCTTGGGTTACGGCAACGGTGAAATCCGCCTGTGCGTGCCACAGGAACGCAGCGGACAGGCCTTTTGCGCGCACCTGTGCCACCATGTCGTCCGGCACTGTCACCTGCGCACTTGGGGTTGCGCTTTCGCCACCGGGACCAATTGTCTGGGCACTCAAATTGGTGGCAAGCACTGCGAGCACAGTTGCCGCCAGCATGGTCTTCGTGTGTTTCATGGGTGTGTGTTTCATGGGTTCCTTCCTCATGTTAGGGTTATTGGTGGTGCGACCGATGGGCTGAACCGCGCTATGAAGAGTGCGAAAGCCCGTACCGCAGCGAGGTATTCTTCGATCTCGATACGCTCTTCGTGTGTATGCGCGACCGCGATATCGCCCGGCGCGCAATAGACCGTCGGGCATCCGATCTGATCCGTGAGAAACGGCATTTCGGACCAATAGGGCGCACCGCCGACCTGCCCTGCCCCGGGCCGTATGTCCCGGATGCAGTTTTGCAGCAAATCCACGGCTGCCAGATCGGGATCGTTTTCTACTGGAGATCCGCCCTTTGGATGATCTCGACCCGCAGGATAGCTGATCACAACATTGATACCTTCGGGCAGGGTTGCGATCTTGAGCGCGCGCTCAAAGGTGTGGACAGCGTCATCGAGCGCTTCGCCGGGACGAAGCTTTCGAATCAGGGAGAGCTTGCACTCTCCCGGTACAGCAACAAAGCCACCGCCATTGATATCAGTTACCAGAATGGACGAAGCACGAACAAGATCATGGCGCGGACCCGCGTTCAGATCAGCATCGTGTTCCCAGATGCGCGACAGCAACTGATGTGTCGCTTTCAAGGCATCAACGCCAAGTTCAGGTGTCCCGAAATAAGCCGTCTTCCCCGTAACCGTGATATCCGCGATAAAGAAGCCGATTTGGGCTGTGTAAATGTCGAGGTTGGTTGGTTCTACGTAGACCGCGAAATCCGGGCGAGGCACCGCGCCGTCCTGGATGCGTCGCACCAGATCCTTGGCACCCGCGCTTACACCGCTGCCCGGCTCGCCGCTTTCTTCGTCTCCGATGAATGCAAATGTCAAGCTGCAAGACGGCGTAATACCGACCGTTCGCAACAACCGATATCCTGCAATCGCGGCGCAAATCCCTCCTTTAAGGTCGCTCGCGCCGCGTGACCAGATATGCCCGTCAACCTCTACCCCGCCAAAAGGATCATTTCGGGCGTCATCCCCCCAATGCGCATCCCAGCCACGAACATGGACCGTGTCGGTGTGGCCCACGACCATAAGATTTGGCCCATCGCCCTGCAGAGTGCCCCAGACATTTTCACGTTCGCCCTTGAACGGTCCGGTTCCGGTGTCCAGGCCAAGATTTGAAAGCTGGTGTGCAAGGAACCGCGCAAATGATGTTTCATTTCCCGTGACGCTCTCGATGGCCAGCGCATCGCGCAGCAAAGCCACATCTACTTCTGCTCTTTGCGCCAAGCGCAACATGTCTGGAATGCTGGCCCCGCCGCTCATGACACGCCCGTCATGCATGGGAGTCACCCCCGATCTCTCCAGCATCTCCGGTTGTGCCGCGCATGAGACTGCCTTCGACAACGAGGCCCGCACCGATACCTGTCCCTACGGAAATGAAACCCAGGTCATCCTCGTCGGTCCAGTTATTCATCCGGTGCTCTGCAAGAGCCGCGAGGTTCACGTCACTCTCGATAAGAACTTCAACGCATAGACGCGCATTAAGCTTACTCGCCAGATTGATTTGATCTATTTCCGGGATCTGTGGGGCCATGTGTATTGCGCCGGAGGACATGGCCGGAACGCCCGGAACACTACCGCATTTCGCGTTGGGTGCCGTTGCCCGCACCATCCGACAGACCGGCTCAACCGCATGCATCCCGGCGGCCTGGCGCTCCGCCAGGACGGACACTGTCACTGTGCCCTTCGGTTTGGCCAACTGTGCGCACCCAACCGTCCGCCTCAAGGTTTCCGACAATTTCCGGGATCGTCGGTTTTGACAGTCCCGTGAGCTTTGCAACGCGCACATAGGAATGGGCCCGTATTTGGCGATAGCCCCAACAGCCCCGCTTTGCGAGATTCGACGAGAAATTCTTGAATTTGTAACCACGGGTTTTCTATTACTCGCTCGAGTACCAAATTAAACTCGAAAAATATCCTGTGTCAACAGCTGATTTGTTTCGTTGACCTATCGGAACGATCAATCGCGATGTGTGCTACCTTAGATATGATGGTATGACCTGGCAAAATGAACATCGAACCCACGACAACCAAACACCTCGTCGATCCCGAGCTGTTGGCCGGATTGGGGGTCTTTCCGAACTACGATGCAAATGACACGACCTTGAAAGACCTGCGCGGGCTGGTCGACGAGATGACGCTCCCGGAGGATGCCTATGCGCAAGATGATGTCGAGATCGAAAGGCTAACGATAGACGGCCCCGTTGGGCAAATCGCCATCAATGTTTTTCGACCCAGGGATGCCGTCGGCCCATTGCCTGCATACCTGCATATGCACCCGGGCGGTCTGATTTTCGGCACGGCCGAGCAATCAAATCCGGCCAATGTCTGCACGGCCAGCGCGGTTGGTTGCATGGTCGTTTCAGTGGATTACCGGCTTGCCCCTGAAGCCAAAGCACCCGGAGCACTTCTAGATTGCTATGCCGCGCTTCAATGGCTGCACAAGCGCGCCAGGGAACTGGGTGTGGACCCAAAGAAGATTGCAATTGGCGGTGAAAGCGCTGGTGGTGGGCTTGCTGCTGCTTTGGCGCAGTATGCGCGTGATCAAGGAACGTATCCAGTCTGCTTTCAGTTGCTCATCGCGCCAATGCTTGATGATCGCCCATGTGCCGTCGGCAATTTGCCTCCGCATGTGGGCGAGTTTGTCTGGACGCGTGCCTCCAATCGCTATGCCTGGTCATGTTATCTGGGCCAGGAGCCGGGCAAGGCTGATACGCCTTTATATGCAGTTCCTGCGCGCATGGATGATTTGCAAAATTTGCCCCCAGCTTACATCCAGGTCGGCGCATTGGATCTGTTCTTTCCAGAAAGCGTTGACTATGCAACGCGCCTTCTGACTGCTGAATGTACAGCTGAGCTCCATGTCGTTCCTGCCGCGTATCACGGATTTGAATTGATTGAACAGGCGGACGTGTCTGCCCGCTCCAGGGCCGAAGTCCGGGCAGCCCTGGCAAGGGCATTCTGCAAGGTTTTTTGAGCCTATGCCGTGTCGCAGGTCTTTTCGTGGTAGCCGGTGGAAACAACTGTTAAGACCTCTGCGTGAAGTCCGTGATGTTTGTTGGAAGCTTCGATTCGGCCATCCTGTCTGGTCCGCTGGCCTTACCTGGCCTTAGATCGGGCAAAGCGGTTTTGGTGGTCCGGTTATGCGATTTATGCGATTGTCGGTATTTGCGGGTTGAGGGTGATCCTGTTTGTGACACCACGCAAGTTCTGTCCGATTGCCGCCAGCGCCAGGCTGGGCGTCCGGACTATCGGGCGGTGCGTCATCGTGGCATAGGCATTGCGCAACCCCGCAAGTGGCGGTTGGAGTTCAGCCTGCCCCCGCGTTGTTCCCAAGCCCGCAGGGGGCGATGACAGAGCACCCAAACGCCCGCTTGCATGTCGGTGAACACCACCGCCAGCGCATGAGGGCGTCAATCCTGGTCAGAACGTCATCTTTGCGGATCCGATCCGCGTCCGACACGAACCGCGCAATAAACAGGTGCATCAAACCACCTGCGAACGCCTCCCGGGCGCATACCAGGTTGTGATGGTTTATCCGCAATCCTCCAGTTATGCAGAGATCTTGCCCCTGGGCCATGGCGGCAAGCGGTTCATCCGGTCCGTCGTCCACACCGCCTGTTCCGAAAGCATGAACCGGATGCCCCACATACGGCAGAGCGGTCACTAAACCAAGTTGTCAGCCAACGCCCGGATATATGGCGTGGCACCGTGGCAAGCTCCGCTGCCCGGGCCTGTGTCGAACATGTTTCCGGTCAAGGGCAAGGGCCGATGAGCGCGTGATCATGGCAAATCGGGGACGCGATTTATGCCACCCCGTCCTCCGTAACCGACGACAGGTCACAGCCTGCCCCCCATCCGGAATCCGGGAAACCCTGCTTATGCGGGTCAAAAAACCACAAAAGCGCGCTTATGGACCACCACTAAGGTGAAAACGGGCCTCTGATGCCCTCGGTTCACCTCAGCACACCGCCAAAAACGGCATTCTTCGAGAATCCTGGCCGATCTATCTGGCGATCCCGGATTTTGAGAAAGGTGGCCAAAACCTCCGTGACAAAACCTCCGTGAATGGTTTGCCGCCTGAAACTTTTGCAAAAAGCTTCAATCTGTGACCGTCTCTGGAACCCACATGGGCCAGGACCAGATGCACAGAGTTCCGGGATATTTTATCCCTATGACGTTTGTCTGCAGAGACGATCTGCGACGTCTGCAAATGTCTTGTCGACCGCGTAAATGCCAGAAAGCTCTTGCCGACATCGCGTGTCGTCGCCCGCCTCGCCGTGGGTTAGCGCCTTTTCGTACCATGCCAGCATGCGTACATCGTCTGGGATCTCCGGATGATTCATCGCGTCTTCGTAAAGGCGCAGTGCCTCGTCGTGCGCGCCGCTGCGCGTGCGCGCGCGGGCCGTGTGGAACGCCAGGGCCCATGCCAGATCAGGATCAGGCGTTGCGCCTGTCAGAATGTCGGCCAGCTTGCGCATTGACATGGAGCGGCCGTCATCAACTTCAAACGCGATTTCCGCAAGCGACATGGCTACGACGAAATCATCCGGTGTTTCGACGTTCATTTTTTTCAGGATTGACAAGGCCGCTCGCAGATCGCCGTTCGCTTGCATGGCCTCCACCAGGGCCAGCTTTGTGGCTTCGGCACGGCGACACGCAGCGACACGTCGTTGCGCGCGCAAAGATCGCCCAGGTCACCCGCCAGGAGCGCTGCACGCAAAGCACTGGCCGCCTTGGCACAGTCGCCCGATTGAAGCGCGGCCATACCGAGCACCCACTGGGCGTCGCCTGCGGCCATGCCCTCAAGGTCGCGGAGTTCGCGAAGGTTTGCTCCGCCCTGAAACTTCACCACAGCGCGCAGAAACGCGCGATCCTCGTCCGCTTGGGCGGCAGCTGGATCCACTGAAGGCTGCGGCGCGGGTGGTGGCGTCACCGCATCGTCGGCGTTCGACGATGCGCGGCGGCCTTTCTTGCCATGCTGCACACTGTAGTGCAGGCCGGTACCCGGCAAGCCCACGGTTGTACGCCGTCCGCGCGGACCAATCGTGTGCCGGAACCCCCGCGGTCCCACGCTGATTGACGGGCCCGACTTGCTCATATTGAGCGTCACGCCCGGAAACAGCGTCTTGCGTGTAAAAAACCGAAAAGCCATCGCGTGTTATTTGCTCCCTGTCGTCCAGCGCATGCCCCAACCATAGGCCTGGTCCATGTCCCGGTGCCCGGGGAAGAACCGTACCTCGCGTGAGACCTTTATTTCGCCGCTCACGTTCTCCAGCAGTGCCACCGCGCACATGCCGTCGCGGGTGTTGTTTGCCACTTCGTTCATGCGTACCTCTACTTCGGGTTGTCCCGGCACCATCACGCGCACGCCGCTGTCGGTTTCTTGCCAATTTGCCACACCTTCGTAGATGAATGCGTAGATCAGCACGCGTTGCAGCTGGTGCCACTGATCGCCATTGATTTCCAGCCATTCGCCGTCGGTTACAGCACCACTGCGATCATCCCCTTTCAGAAACACGAAAGGAAACTGCTGGTAAGAACCAAAGCTGTTGCCCAGTGCCTGCACTGCGGTGCGGGATCCATCCCTGGCCTCGATGAAGGCACCCAAATCCAGGTCAATGTCGGTCTTGCCGAAACCGAACATACCCCGGGATTGCTTTTGGTTCCAGTTCAAGTTCACCTGGATGCGGCCGAAGCGGCCGTAATGCAGGACGACCATCACCCCTATGTCGTGCGCCATCTGGCCGACGACCGCTTGGTGGGCATGACGCGGCTGTTCGATATCTCGACGGCGCATCGGGGGGCGGAAATCGGTTCCACCTGGTACCATCCCGAAAATGTGTGGCCAAAGCGGCCAAACCGCCGTTGAAGCCCTGGCCGACGTTGCGGAGCTTCCATTGCCCGTTGCGTTTATAGATTTCCGCCAGGATCAGCGCGGCTTCCGAACGGTTGGCGGTTTCCACGACCAGATCGTGACCTTCCGAACTCGTGACTTTCACGCTGGATACGTCGCCAAAATTGCTGCCGTCCAAGGTAGCGGTGAACACGATTTTCTCGACATCGGTTGCAATTCGAGACAAATCAACATCAAAGCTGCTACGCACTCCAGAGGTTGACAGGGAGACCGATCCGCCGCCGATCATGGGCTGGTTGAAAAAACACATATCCCCGTCCCCGCGCACCTTGCCGTTTGCGTATAGCTGAAGCGCGGTCATGTCGGCGGATGCCCCATTCACTTCGATGATCAGGCTGACGTTCTGGCCGAACAGCGGCGTGTTCGCGCCCATGGAAAGCGTGGTCATGTGGTCGGCCCCTGCGGTTTCGCGCCGCAACGGGCGCTGTTACTGAAAAGTCACGAAACGCCCCGGCACAGCATCTGCGCTGGGGCCCAATCGCCTAGCCAAGGTTCACGCCGTGGGATGAGGCGAGCGGCCCGAGACCACCCTCAAAGCCGGCCCCAATCGCTTTGAACTTCCACTCGTCGTTGTGGCGATAGACCTCACCAAAGATCATGGCGGTCTCGACAGAGTAGTCCTCTGACAGGTCGTAGCGGGCCAATTCCTTGTTGCCGTCCTGATTCACAACGCGCATGAAGGCGTTGCCCACCTGACCAAAGTTCTGGTTGCGCGCGGCGGCTTCGTGGATCGTGACCGCAAAGACCAGCTTTTTCACGTCCGCCGGAACGGCCGACAGGTCGATCTTGACAGCTTCGTCGTCGCCTTCGCCTTCGCCGGTGCGGTTATCGCCGGTGTGCTCCACCGAGCCGTCCGGGCTGGTTTTGTTGTTGTAGAAGATAAAGTGCTTGTCGGACAGGACCTTGCCGTCTTCGCCGCAAATGAAGATCGACGCGTCCAGGTCGAAATCGGCACCATCGGTGACGCGCACGTCCCAACCAAGACCAACAAGGACTTTTGAAAGGCCAGGGGCTTCTTTGCTAAGGGAAACGTTACCGCCTTTGGAGAGGGAAACTGCCATGTAAGATGTGTCCTTTTCAGAAAAGTGAGTGCTGGGATGGATCTACGCGGCGAACCGCGTCCCCCGGGGATGAATCAGCTTGCGCTCAGGCCGTATTGCGCAGCCATTGCACCCAGACCGCCGGCGTAGCCCTGGCCCACGGCGCGGAATTTCCATTCCCCGCTGTGGCGGTAGAGCTCGCCGAAGACCATTGCTGTCTCGGTTGAATAGTCTTCGGTCAGGTCGTAGCGCACGACTTCGTTGCCAGTTTTGTCATTGACGACGCGAATGAACGCATTGGCCACTTGACCGAACGACTGCTTGCGCGATTCGTGATCGTGGATTGTTACGGTCACAGCCAACGTCTGCACGTCTGCAGGGACTTTGTCGAGGTCGACCTTGATCGCTTCGTCGTCGCCTTCGCCTTCACCGGTGCGGTTGTCGCCGGTATGGGTCACAGAGCCGCAGGGCGATTTCATCTGGTTGTAAAAGACGAAGTCCGCGTCGCTGCGGCATTTGCCGCCAGCGTTCAGCATGAAGAGCGACGCGTCCAGGTCAAAGTCCTGGCCGTCGGTTTGGCGCTCATCCCAGCCGAGGCCGACCAGAACCTTCGTCAGGCCCGGGTCGGTCTTGCTGAGAGAAATGTTTTGGCCCTTGGAAAGCGACAGTGCCATTGGGTTTGGTCTCCTTCATAAAGTTGTGGTCACAGGTTTGTAGTCAGGTCAGATATTGGCTGGCAATGAACGTCACATATCCGACCAGCATAAGAATTCCGGCGCTGCGTCCGATTTTTCCGCCAAGCACCAGAAGCGCAGCGAAGAGCATGGTCACACCCACAACGATGGGCATATCGAACGCAACGAACCGCTCGTCGATGATAAGGGGCTTCGCGATCGCGGAAAAAGCCATCACCGACAGAATATTGAAGATATTCGAGCCCAGAATGCCGCCGACGATGATGTCAAACTGGCTCCTGCGCGCTGCAGCGACGCAAGCGGTCAGCTCTGGCAACGAAGTGCCAAAGGCAATCATGGTCATCCCGATCACAGCTTCCGGTACGCCGAGCGATATGCCACCGGCCACCGCGCCCTCCACGAGGATCTCGGACCCGATGAGCAACGTCACCAGGCCGACGGTGAGCATCGTCCACACTTTCCAGCCCTCTTCGTCGCTGCCTTCGACTTCGTCTGCGTCAAGTTTGGATGCGCGGTATTGGTACAGGATGTACAGCACAATTGACGCCACCATAGCCACCCCGCCCCAGCGCGGAATCAGACCATATAGAATGCCCGCAACCATCGCGGCGGTCGCACCGATCATCACCATCGTGTCCACGCGCACTTCTGACCGGTCCACAACGATGGGTGCTATGATGGCGCTGACCGCAACCACCAGCATAACGTTGGCGATGTTCGATCCAATCACGTTGCCCACCGAAATGCCGGGATAGTCCGACAGGTTGGCGTTCACGGATGTGAAGAGCTCCGGTGCCGACGTGCCGAAGGCCACAATCGTCGCCGCAATGAATAATTTGGACAAGCCGGATTTCTCGGCCACGGCCACCGCATTGTCAATGGTCCAATCGCCGCCTTTGATCAGCAGGTACACACCAAAAGCAATCGCACCCAAAGCGATGATTCCAAGCTGATAGGACTCAAGTTCGTGCATTGAGTTCACCGTTTCAATAAAAAGGGCACGATCACTCTGGTGCGTTACAGGGTGCGTTACAGGTCGAAGTCCGCCGGGTTCAGGCCCAGCTCTTTGGCGATTTCCGCAACCACCGCGCGCTCTTGCGAATCAAAGTCGCCATCGGCTGCGCCGATGGCGCAGACGATGCGCACAAGCAGGCGGGCTTGCTCTTCGTTGCCTCTGATCCTGCCGATCTTTTTCAACGCCGTGGCCTTACCGATGGTGTGATCGAATTCGAGATCGCCTGCAGCCTTCTGAAAGACCTCGATCACCTGGCGCATATCGAAATGCCTGAGCTCGTCGGCGCGTTCGATGAAGCCCGCCATCTTTTGCTTTTCAGCGGATTCGATAGAGCCGTCTGCAGCCGCAACCAGCGCACAGCCGGTGACCACCGCCTCCATGAAGGTACGGTTTTTGAACTTCACTACCTCGGCGGCCATCCTGGCGCGGGCGTTTGCGGTGTTTTGTTTCAGCCAGTTCAGCATGGTGGGATGCCTCCTTTATAGGATCGCGGCGGCGGGGATCACAAGGTCTTTGGCGCTGCGGCCACCCGCAGGCTTGCCGTGCGCCGTCATTTTCCACCCGGATCCGGTTTTTTCCATGGACGCCATGATGACGCCGGTGTGCGGGCCTTGCTCGGTCAATGTGTATTTGCAGATTTCTTTGCCGTTGGTGTCATCTACAAGCCGCACAAAGGCGTTGTCAACTTCGTTGAAGGTCTGACCGCGAAAGCTGTTCACGGTAAAAACCAGGTACTTTACTTTGCCCGCGATACCTTCGAGGTTCACGTGGATGACCTCGTCATCGCCGTCGCCATCGCCGGTCAGATTGTCACCGCCGTGCTCAATAAAGCCATCCTGCGAACGCAGCTGCTGGAACCACACCATGTCCACGACGTTCTTTGCAGCATCATACAGGATTACCGACGCGTCAAGATCGATCTCATCGACCCTGCCGCCACCCAGCAGGCCACCCAGGAAGCCGCTGTTCTTCGGCTGTGCCGGGTCCCAGCCGCAGCCCATGAAGACTTTGGTGAGACCGCGGCCACCGTCCTTGGAGAGGCTGATGGTTTGACCTTTGTTCAGTGAAATGCTCATTGCGTCGCGCCTTTCGTACTGGTTCGATAGTTGATTTGGCCGGTTTGGCCAGGGCAAGGGAAAAATTGTGCGCTCATGCGCGATCCTTCGGATGTGCCAGGTTATGCACCTCGTCATACGCTGCGTTGAACGCAGCCAGCCGCGCGTCAGCCAGGGCGACCATTTCCGCCGACAGACCGCGCGCCACCAGCTGATCCGGGTGGTTGGCCTTTAAAAATTCACGGCGTG
>JACOMT010000119.1:0-946 GCA_014623385.1 Paracoccaceae bacterium | reverse complement strand
CGCCCAGAACCGCCCACGGGTCGTGGTGGCAGGGCACGTGCCGGGCTTGCAGCCGCGCAAATACATGATCGGCCAAACCGAAAATGCCCGCCACAGTCCGCAGGAATGCCGCTTCATTCGGGTGGTATTCCCCATCGGCCATGGCAATGTGAAAAAGCCCGTCCAGAACCGCCGCGCGGGTTTCGCATTCGGCACCCGTTGCGCCAAGCGTGTTCGACATCTGCTGCGCATAAAACTCGAATCCGGTCACGTCCTGTCGGCACAGATTGTACACCCGGGCCGCGTTTTGCTCTTGGTGGGCCGGAATTGCAAAAATGTGGCGAAACATCGATACCTCATCGCGGGTCACCATTCCGTCGGCTTTGGCCAATTTGGCCGCAAGGGCAATGAAGGCGGTCGAAAACGTGACGCTGTCGGTCCCTTCGCGGCACCCGGACACCCGGCGCATCGCTAACGCGCCGAGTGCCAAAAAATCCAGAATGCGCTGCCAAAGGCTACGATCTTCCATGCTCATTTCCTCGCGATCCTCTGGCATCCACGCAGCTTGCCCTATCCGGACGCGCGGGCGGCGCGGCACCGGGGATCTGTGATCAATCAATGCGGGCCGCGGGGCGCGACCATGTCCTGGTTTTTCGGCACGCACCCGCCCGCCCCCGCTGCGGTCAATCGAACCGGCCGTCGTGCAGTATCCAGAACACATCGTGATTTCTGACCTGTTCGTTGTTCTTGGCCAGATCGGCGGGCTGCTTGCCGGCCCTGTTCCGCGCCCCGGGGTCGGCCCCGGCGTTCAGCAGCGCCATCACCATTTCCGGGTTGCTCCACCTTGCCGCCCGGTGCAGCGGGGTGTCGCCGTCCTCGTTGTGCGCCTCGATCTCGGCCCCGGCGTTCAGCAGCGCCATCACCATTTCCGGGTTGCTCCACCTTGCCGCCCGGTGCAGCGGGGTGT
>JACOMT010000118.1:8011-13540 GCA_014623385.1 Paracoccaceae bacterium | reverse complement strand
TCTCAGACAGCAATTCTCCGGTCGCTCTTAACGGCTAAATCTGGCGTTGTTGCACAAATCGGGTGACGGGCGGGCCCCTTTCCCGGACGGGCTTGTCCCGCAAACCAGGTGAGGTATATATGAGCAAGATCGGTGTGGTGATCGGGTATGGCTGTATGGGCCTGGATTTTGGCAAACCGGTTATCAGAGTACCCCGCCATGGGGTGTAGTCTCGGCGGCTTCACATGAGCACGTCGCGGTTTCGACGCAATCACGGCAGTGGGATCCGCACCACTTGTCGTCCCATCACCACCACAGGGCGCGGCCGGGGTATCTCTGATGCCTTGATCGCGCCGTTCCGGGCCCGATGTCCCGGGATTTGTCGGCATCTGTAGGCGGGCATTCCCGCACGGCGGGATGACATCTTTAGCACCCTGTGCCGCGATCATGTCCTGGTGCGTTCGGGTGGTTGGCGGTGACTGGACCGAAATATACTGACCAGACGGAATCGGGATTTGGTCCGGCGATTCAAAGGGGCATCCGGAGCCTTTCCGTGTTGCCCCGAATTTAAGGCGTGCTGTGCTCGTTCCTCAGGTGTGATATGGCAAGCCGACCAGTTCATGGTTCTGTACCTCGCGGTGGCCAACCGTTGACAGCCTCCGGCTATAACACCGGATGCGAACAGTAAATCCCTGGCGGGATTTGTGCGACAAAGCCGCTAATCCCGCTGTCTGTGGCGCACCACTCACGCAACGACTCAACATTTATACCACCCCACGATCTGGACGCCAACAGAACATCGGCCTATCACTGAATCGAATGGGGCAGGGACTGGCCATGGCAGATGATATCGACATCAGCACATTGACCGAGGCAGAAGCCAAATCTGAACTGGCCTACCTCGCTTTTGTGTTGGCGGCAGCCAATACGGCTTATCACACTGCCGATGATTCCGATTTGAGCGATGCGGAATACGACCGACTGAAACGCCGTAACGCGGCCATTGAGGCACGGTTTCCGAAGCTTAAACGCACACCGGAAAAAAGGCACCGACTGGAGCGGGAAAAGCGTCGGCTGCAACGCTGCAATGCCGCCATCAAGGCGCGGCGTCCGAAGCTTAGACGTACATCAAAGATCAGGCACCGACTGATGGCGCGCAGGCGCGCTATTGCGGCATATCTTAAATACCCGGACAGCCCTACCGATGAAATTGGTGCTCGCCCGGTCGAGGGCTTTGCCAAAGTCACCCATACCCAACGGATGATGTCGCTGGGCAATGCTTTTGATCGCGCGGATGTCGAGACCTTTATCACTGGCATTCGTAAATATCTGGGCCTAGCCGAGGACCAGCCCTTGCACCTGACCGCCGAGCCAAAAATTGACGGTCTGTCGCTCTCTTTGCGGTATGAACAGGGCTATCTGGTCCAGGCCGCGACCCGCGGTGACGGGTTCGTGGGCGAAAATGTGACCGCTAATACCAAAACGGTTGATGATATCCCTGGCTTCATCGCGCGTGCGCCCCACATCCTGGAGGTGCGCGGCGAGATATACATGTCGCATCAGGACTTCGACGCGCTGAACGCTCGTCAGGTCGAGGCTGGGGCAAAACCATTTGCCAACCCTCGTAACGCCGCCGCCGGATCGCTGCGGCAGCTGGATCCGAACATCACCCGGGCACGCCCGCTGCGGTTTTTTGCCTATACTTGGGGAGAGATCTCTGAACCGTTGGCAGAGACGCAAATCGGTGCAGTTAACTGCCTGAAATCCTTTGGCTTTCAGGTCAACAGTCTAACAGCGGTCCACGCCACCGTTGACATGTTGATGGCCCATTACAACCAGATCGAGGCTCAGCGCGCAACGCTTGGTTATGACATCGACGGGGTTGTCTACAAGGTTGACGACCTCGCTTATCAGGCGCGCCTGGGTTTTCGAGCCACTACACCGCGATGGGCCATTGCCCACAAATTCCCCGCCGAACTGGCATGGACACGGCTCAAGTCGATTGATATCCAGGTGGGCCGCACCGGCGCGTTGAACCCCGTGGCGCGATTGCAACCGGTCACGGTTGGCGGCGTGGTAGTCTCCAACGCGACGTTACATAATGAGGACTATATCGCCGGGTTCGACGCTAACGGCACGCCGGTCCGGGATGGTAAGGACATCCGGCTTGGTGATTGGGTTCAGGTCTATCGCGCAGGCGACGTGATCCCCAAGGTTGCGGATGTAGACCTGTCCAAAAGGCCCGCTGATGCGGTGCCGTTTGTGTTTCCGGATCGCTGCCCGGAATGCAATAGCGCGGCGGTACGCGAACCCGGCGATGCTGTCCGTCGCTGTACCGGCGGGTTGACCTGTCCCGCGCAAGCGGTCGAAAAGCTGAAGCATTTTGTGGGCCGGGCCGCCTTTGACATCGATGGACTTGGCTCCAGGCAAATCGAGCAATTCTATGCCGATGGTTGGATCCGTGAACCGGCGGATATTTTTACCCTGCGTGACCGCTATGGGGATGGGCTCCAACAGTTAAAAAACCGTGACGGTTGGGGTAAAAAATCTGCAAACAATTTGTTTCAGGCCATTGAGGATAAAAGAAAAATAGAACTTTCGCGATTGATCTTTGGGCTTAGCCTGCGCTATGTGGGCGAGGTGGCCGCCGCAACGCTGGCTCGCCATTATGGCACTTGGGCGGCGCTGGCCGCCGCGGTCGATCAGGCCATCGCCGAACCCGCGCTGACAGCGGAGGGCAAAGATCGCAAAGCCGCGCTCGCCGACAGCCCGGCCTGGGCGAATCTGACTGGAATTGACGGAATTGGCGATGTAATGGCCCGGGCGCTGGTCACCGCGCTGTCGCAACCATCGCAACGCGCTTCGATTGATCGGTTGCTGTCCGCGCTGACCGTGGTCCCGGCCGCTGTGCCCAATGCCAGCGACAGCTGGGTAGCGGGCAAAACCGTTGTCTTCACCGGTTCGCTGGAAAAGATGACCCGTGCCGAGGCCAAGGCGCGTGCCGAGGCCATGGGCGCTAAGGTGTCCGGATCGGTCAGTGCCGGGACTGATCTGTTGGTGGCGGGGTCAGGTGCGGGGTCCAAGGTGAAAAAGGCTGCGGATTTGGGCGTGAAAACAATTGACGAGGATACGTGGCTGTCCCTGATCAGGGACGCATGACAGGCCGCCCGGAAAGCCTGTTTCCGCTTTTTGCCGAGCTGGAAGCCCTTGATGGTGTGGGCCCCAAAATCGCGCGGGCGATGGGCCAGTTGGGGATGACCGCGCCGCGCGATCTGTTGTTTTCCCTGCCATATGCAGTGATCGACCGGCATCAAAGTACCACAATCCGGGGGATGGAATTCCCGTCAGTTGCCACCGTTGCGGTGACCATTGGCATGCACCGGCCCCCCCGGTCCAAAGGTGGTGCTTATCGCGTCTATGTCGCGGATGACGAGACCGAATTTCAGCTCGTCTTTTTCCATGCGCGTGGCGATTATCTGAGAAAATTGTTGCCCTCGGGTGCACGCAAGCTGATTTCCGGCAAGGTGGAGCTCTTTGACGGGATTGCCCAGATGGTCCACCCTGATCATGTTGTGGCCGAAACCGAGGATATCCCCAAGGTTGAACCGGTCTATCGCCTGACGTCGGGTGTCACGCAAAAAACGCTCTATCGAGCGGTGCAAAGCGCATTAAAACGGGTACCCGAGATGGCGGAATGGATCGATCCGGCTTTGAAGACGCGCAAAGGCTGGCCCGGTGCCGGAACAGCCATTCGGCAGGCGCATGCGCCACAAACGCTGGATGATCTTCAGCCGAATGCGCCTGCACGGGCGCGGTTGGCCTATGATGAGTTGTTCGCGCATCAATTGACCCTGGCACTGGCTCGCACGCGGGCTCGTAGGGCTGCGGGTATGTCCAGCCGGGCAACCGGCGCGCATCAATCCCGGGTTTTACAGGCGCTGCCCTATCGACCCACAGGCGCACAAAACCGAGCGATGCAAGAGATTGCCGATGATATGGCCGCGCCGCTGCGTATGAACCGGTTGTTGCAGGGTGATGTGGGCTCGGGCAAAACGCTGGTCGCTTTCATGAGCCTGCTGGTCGCGGTCGAGGCGGGCGGGCAGGGTGTGCTGATGGCCCCCACGGAAATTCTGGCGCGGCAACATCTCGAGGCGTTGCGCCCCCTGGCCGACGCGGCGGGTGTGGTGCTCGAGGTTCTTACTGGTCGTGACAAGGGCAGTGAACGGCACCTGAAATTGGCCGCGCTGGAACGAGGCGACATCCATGTTCTGGTAGGTACCCATGCGGTGTTTCAACAGGATGTGGTGTTCCGTGACCTGCGGTTGGCCATTGTCGATGAACAGCACCGGTTTGGCGTACGTCAGCGGTTGGAACTTGCCGACAAAGGCGCAGGCGCGGATGTGCTGGTTATGACGGCGACTCCCATTCCGCGTTCGCTGGCACTGGCGCAATATGGCGATATGAATGTGTCAATCCTGGATGAAAAGCCTCCCGGGCGAAAACCGATCAAAACAGCGGTGGTCGGGGCGGAACGGATCGATGAGGTGGTGGATCATCTGCGCGCGGCTGTGGCCGAGGGGCGGCAATGCTATTGGGTCTGTCCGCTAGTCGAAGAAAGCGAACGGGTCGATCTGACCGCTGCCGAGGATCGGTTCAAGCGGCTGCGCGCCGCCTTGGGTGATGATGTCGTGGGCCTGGTCCATGGTCAGATGGCACCGGCGGACAAGGATGCGGCGATGGCCGCCTTTGTGTCGGGCGCATCGCAAGTGCTGGTTGCCACAACGGTGATCGAGGTGGGGGTCAATGTGCCAAATGCGACGATCATGGTGATCGAGCGCGCCGAAAGCTTTGGGCTGGCCCAATTGCACCAGTTGCGCGGTCGCGTTGGTCGGGGCGAAGGCGCGTCCACCTGCCTGTTGCTGTATCAGCCGCCCCTGTCCGGCAACGGGCGCAAACGTTTGAATATCCTGCGCAAGACCGAGGACGGGTTCCGGATTTCCGAGGCGGATCTGGCCATGCGCGGGGTTGGCGACCTGATCGGGACGGCGCAATCCGGTTTGCCCCGGTTTCAGGTGGCCGATCTGGAACGCCAGGCATCGTTGATGGCGGTGGCACAGTCGGATGCACGCAAGCTGCTGGCGGATGACCCTGGTCTGGAAACCGACCGGGGCCGGGCGGCGCGGCTGTTGCTGTGGCTGATGCGCCAGAACAAAGCGATCCGCCTGATTTCAGTGGGTTAGCCCGTTTGCTATGAACAAAACATTGTCCAACCCACCCAGAGGTGCCCATGTTCAAACCAATCGCATCGATTCTGACCCGCTTCCAGGACCCGCTGATCCGGGATGCCTTGGGTGCTGCGACGTTGAGCATCATGTTGATCGTCGGCTTGCATCTGCCCGGTCTGATCCGGCCTGTTGCTGCTTGGGATCTCGTGCCGGATGTTACGCATCCTGCCGTAACATTGATGCCGGGGACCCTTGCCTGTCCTCTGGTTCCCGGGGCTTGCCTCCATTAGCCGGTGAGGCCGCGCCCGATCCCATGGCGGGACCC
>JACOMT010000118.1:0-7980 GCA_014623385.1 Paracoccaceae bacterium | reverse complement strand
TCCGGGTGTGCGGTGGGTTTTCAGGTGCAGGCGGCTTTGTCTGCCTGATCGAATGCCTCGGCAGTTGCTTCAAGCGTCAACAGGATTGAGGCATGACGATTTTTGAAATCACGGGCGGGGGTTAGCACCTCGAGCCCGTCAAATGGGGCAGCGGGCAGCGGGCCGTCGTTTTTCAGCATCGCGTTCAGCTGGTCACGGGCGGCCTCGACCTGTGCCCGGGTGGTACCCAGAATGACCGCCCCCACAACCGATGCAGCGGCTTGGCCCAGCGCACAGGCCTTGACATCCTGGCCAAAGCCGACGATCCGACCATCCCTGACTTTGATATCCACCGTGACCGTGGATCCGCACAGAGGTGACCGGCGTTTGACCGTCGCGTCCGGGTCTGCCAACCGGTCCAGATGCGGGATATCCACAGTCAGTGCCAGAATGCGCGCGGAATAGAGTTTGATCAGATCGGTTTCGCCAGACATGGCTGTTCCTTGGCTCAGCTTCCTCATACATATGACTCTGGTCCGATGATGCAAAAGGTTTTCCACATGTCATTCGATCCCCAATCGCTGATCTATACGGTGGACGGTTTAATCCCGGCCATCGCACAGGATGCCGACACTGGCGAGGTTTTGATGATGGCCTGGATGAACGCAGCGGCGGTGACTCGTACGTTGGAAACCGGGCGCGTGACCTATTGGTCGCGATCACGGCAGGCGTTTTGGGTCAAGGGCGAAACATCTGGCCATACCCAGGAACTGGTGGATTTTCGGGTGGATTGCGACCGGGACTGTTTGTTGGTAATCTTGAACCAGACCGGACCAGCCTGTCACACCAATCGGCACAATTGTTTTTACACCGCCGTCCGGGATGGGGATGAGGTGGAACTGATGACACCGATGACAGGGGTCTGAAGCGGCCTAAAGACCGACCATACGCCGAATATCCTCCGGGCTTGCCCCATCTGCACGGTATTTGGTGATCGCGCGCGCATCGTCCCGCTTGGCCAGCCGTTTTCCCGCCGCGTCGCGGATCAGTTTGTGATGGTGATAGCGGGGTTTTTCGAGTCCCAACAGCCGCTGCAGAACCAGGTGAATCTGCGTGGCACCGAACAGGTCCTGACCACGCACCACATCGGTGATCCCCTGTGCTGCATCGTCCAGAACGACGGACAGGTGGTATGATCCCGGAAAATCCCGCCGCGACAGAACGACATCACCCACATGATGTACCAGCACATCCGCCGGAATGCGGACCTGTTGGTGTCCAGACAGCAGTGCATCGTTAAATTCCCCGAACTCAAAAGATGCCGGATTCCCCAACGCGCTCAGCGCCGCACGCATGTTGAGGCGCAGTGCCGCGCCGGTTGGCAGGAGGCCTGTTGCGCCCCCGCCCGTCCGGCACGTGCCGGGATAAACCGGCCCGTCCGGCCCAATACCCACACCTTCCTGCGGTGCACCCAGTGCCTGCAAAATGTCGCGCCGTCGGCATGTGCAGACATAAATCAGATTACGTTCCCACAATTGCGCCAGGGCGGCCCGGTAAATCGCGCGCCGGTCCGATTGCCGCATAACCTCGCCGTCCCAGGTCAGGCCGAGCCAGGATAAATCGTTGTAAATCTGCGTTTCCCAATGCGGGCGGCTGCGGGTTTGGTCGATATCCTCGACCCTTAGCACAAACTGTCCGCGCTGTGCCCGTGCCAGGTCATGCGCCAAAATCGCCGAATAGGCATGGCCCAAATGCAAGGGGCCCGTAGGCGACGGGGCAAACCGGATAATCACGTGTCAGGTTTTGACGATGGCATGGGCGTTCGACCCGGGGCCGATGCCTGGCAAATGTGGGCTGTGTTCCCGAAACAGCAGGGTCGTGCGGCCTGTCCACATAGTCGGTCAGCCTGGTCTCGTTCCCGGGGTTGTCCAGCGCGTGGTCGTTGACAGAAAACACCAAACGCCCGCACCGGGGGCCAGACCATCCACCGGGGTGTCAAAAACCGGTACCGGCGCGGCCCCCGCACCGATAACGCCAATCGCCGCTATGGCGGCATAGTTAATCACCGGGGGCATGGGCCAATGGTGCACCTGCTCCGGGCATCTCCTGGTGACGATAGATGTCCTTGTCGCGGGCCCGGGCCCGGACTGTCCAGCGTGGTAAACCCGGCCAGTTCCGGCGCGAGGCCGGACAGACCAGTACCGCATCCGGAATCCTGAACCGTCGCAGTCAGGTCCGCCATATTTGCCGCCAAAGCCGCGGCACACCAGCCCGGCGTGGCATAAGATGTTGCTGGCTCCTTCGGTTTCATGGCTGCTGGCCCAATCGTCATAGAGCTTGCGTGTACCGAATCACATCGCGCATCTGACAGGATTTATCCGTCAAATCGCCGACCATGATCCCAATATGGGCATGATCGGGGCGGTGTCCAATGCTTTTGTGACGTTGTCGGCCACGATCTACGTTACGCCCTGTAACCAGCGCAGCCAATCGGCTTTGGCGCGGTCGGTATAGGCCTTGTACCGGTCCTTGCGGCCCCGTCGTCCGCCGTTCAACCCCTCGACCGGGGGAAAGAGACCAAAGTTCACGTTCATCGGCTGAAACGTCTTTGCCTCGGCACCGCCGGTGATGTGGGTGACCAGCGCGCCCATCGCGGTGGTGTTGGGAGGCGGGTACAGGTCATCGCCCCGCAGGTTTGCGGTGGCCATGCGCCCTGCCAGCAGACCCATGGCCGCACTTTCGGCATAACCTTCGACGCCCGTGACCTGACCGGCAAAGCGGATGTTCGGCCGGGATTTCAATCTTGCCTGGTTGTCCAGCAAGGTGGGTGCGTTCAGAAAAGTATTGCGATGAATACCGCCCAGACGGGCAAATCGGGCTTGTTCAAGACCGGGGATCATCCGGAACACAGCACCCTGGGCACCGTATTTCATTTTCGTCTGAAACCCGACCATATTGTACAATGTGCCTAATTTGTTGTCCCGGCGCAATTGCGCCACGGCATAGGGTTTTACATCCGGCTGATGCGGGTTGGTCAGGCCTACCGGTTTCATTGGCCCGTGACGCAGGGTTTCGCGACCGCGTTCGGCCATCACCTCAACAGGCAGGCACCCGTCGAAATAGCCCGCTGTCTCACTGGCGTGAAACTCGGTTTTTTCAGCGGCCAGCAACGCATCGATAAACGCCTCATACTGGTCGCGATCCATGGGACAGTTGAGATAGGCGATACGTTCTGCATTGGTTTCGCCTTTGTCATAGCGGGACTGCATCCACGCCCGGGACATATCGATGCTGTCGAAATATACGATGGGGGCAATCGCATCGAAAAACGCCAGCGACGTGGTCCCGGTTTCCCGGACAATCGCCTGGGACAAGGTGAAGGATGTCAGGGGTCCAGTCGCAAAAATCCACTGCCCTTGCTCGGGCAAGGTCGTGATTTCCTCATAGCAGATATTGATGTTGGGATGGGCCGTCAGGCGCGCGGTCACGGTTTCGGCAAATGAATCCCGATCCACGGCCAGGGCACCGCCGGCAGGCAACCGGTTTTGATCGGCAGCGGCCATGATCAGCCCGTCCGCCGCGCGCATTTCCCAATGCAACAAACCCACGGCATTCTGTTTATCATCATCAGAGCGGAAGGAATTCGAGCAGACCATTTCGCCCAAAAGGCCGGTCTTGTGCGCAAGGGTTTCCACCTTTGGGCGCATTTCGTGGATAATCACGCGTTGGCCCAATTCAGCGGCTTGCCATGCGGCTTCGGAGCCGGCCATGCCGCCGCCCACAATATGAAGAACGTCTGTCATGCGTGGCATATAAGGCAAACGGCCAGGCGACTCAATCTGTGTGGAACGGTTGATACCGCCACAGCACCAGTGTCAAACCGATGACAGCACCGGCCAGACGGGCCTTGCCCGTACATCACATAGCACCCATTCCAGCACTGCGGCAAGATGGCGACGCTATCCGCCTGTTAACCACGGTATTCTTATATCAAAAAGTTGTCTGAATTGATATCTCAGACCCTGGAAACGTTGCCGGTTCAACCCGAGAGCAATCTATTTACTGGCTCCAGGCCGGATTGCGTTTGTCGATAAAGGCCTGGATCCCCTCCCGGGTGTCGGGATGCATCATGTTTTCCACCATCACCGATCCTGCAAAGGCATAGGCCTCTGCCATAGGCATGTGAATTTGTTCATAAAATGCCTGTTTTCCAATCCTGACCGCCGCGCCCGGTTTGACCGCCACGGTTTCCGCCAATGCCTTCGTTTCCTGTTTCAATCTGTCCGCAGGCACGGCCTTGTTGGCAAGCCCCATCTCCACCGCCTTGGCTGCATCAATGAACTGACCGGTAGTCAGCATTTCAAATGCGTGTTTGCGCGGGATATTGCGCGACAGGGCAACCATCGGTGTGGAACAGAACAGCCCGATATTCACTCCATTCACGCCAAATTTTGCTCCCTCGGCGACGATGGCCAGATCACAGGATGCGACCAGCTGGCACCCGGCGGCGGCGGCAACGCCATGAACCCGGGCAATGACAGGCTGGGGCAGGGTGGGAATGGTCATCATCACCTGGGCACAGCGGTCAAACAAATCCTTGAAATAGGCCTTACCGCCATCCGGCTGGGCCCGGCCCGCCGTCATCTGTTTCAGGTCATGACCGGCACAAAACGCTTTACCCGCGCCAGACAGGATAACAGCGCGAATCCTTGTGTCGATTTTCAGCGCGTTCAGTTCCGCTTGCAAGGCGGCCAACATCTCGTCAGATAGGGCGTTCAGCCGTTCGGGGCTGTTCAGGGTCAGATGCGTAATGGCCCCGGTATCGTGACGTTCCAAAATTGGCATCTTGTCCCTCCTGCAAAATCGGGGAAACTCTAGGACAAAATACGACGGAGAAAAAGCATGGAATTGGCCCTGACGATAAATGAATTGACGGCCTATCTAGCCGAGATTTTTCCTCAAATGCGGGGCGAGTTCGAATTCGAAAACCTGCGGTTCAATGCGTTGCGCGTCCGCATGAAGGTGGCAGAGCACCATTTGCGCCCGGGTGGTACTGTGTCGGGCCCGTCCATGTTCGCGCTGGCTGATGTCGCGGTTTATGCCATGGTTCTGGCCCGGGTCGGACGTCAGGCCCTGGCCGTCACCACCAATTGTTCCATCGATTTCATGCGCAAACCTGCGGCCAATTCCGATCTGATCGCAGACTGCCGCTTGCTGAAATGCGGCAAGGTTCTGGCAGTGGGTGATGTGTTGATCTTTCCGGATGGGGATGCCAAACCCGTGGCACGCGCCAGTCTGACCTATTCCATCCCACCCGCCGGATAAAAAGGGCCGGACGAGGATAAGTGGCTGGACTTACCGCTGCCAGGACTTGCTATGTGCCGCGCGGGGTGTGCTGCCTGCGTCTTGCAACAACGCGTTTCATCGCCACGCTGTTCCGTGTATAATACAGGCTCCAGACAGCCGCGGCAAACCGACAAAACCATCCCACCGATCTTGCTGAACCAATGTGCACCGGTTACACGCCCATCACGGTACATAGCCACCACAATGACGATGGCGGAACCATCCCGGATCATGGCAGATGCCATGATGCTCTGTTTGACGGGAATGTCAGCCGCTTCAGTTGTGCTTGTGCCCTGGATATCATGGCATTATGATTTATAAATCATTAATTTTGATGTGAAAATTGGGCATAACAGTGCTTGACGCGCTGGCCGGATACATTTAGACACATCGTATGAATTTTGTTTGGGGCGGGTACCGTATTGTCCGCTTTCTGTATCAGACGAGTCACAACCGCGATGAAAACCTTTTCTGCAACACCTGCGGACATCGACAAAAAGTGGATCCTGATCGACGCCAAAGGCGTGGTTTTGGGTCGGCTTGCATCGATTGTCGCCACGCGCCTGCGTGGCAAGCATAAACCGTCCTTCACCCCGCATATGGACATGGGCGATAACGTCATCATCATCAACGCGGACAAGGTCCAGCTGACCGGCAAGAAGCGCGAAGAGCTCTATGCTGGCTCCGAACACCCGCATACCGCGCAAAGCCCTGAAGTTCTGGATGTAAAATCCAAAAACAGGAAAAATACCCGGAGCGGAGACAGATGACTGATCAGATAAATACAATCGCAGACCTGAACGCCGTTGCGGGTGCTGAAACCGTCACTGCAACTGGTGTCGAACAGCCGACCCCACGCGAACCTGTGCGTGACGCCCTGGGCCGATCCTATGCCACTGGCAAGCGAAAGGACGCGGTGGCCCGCGTTTGGATCAGGCCGGGGTCGGGCAAGGTTGTCGTGAACGGCAAGGAGCTGCACCAATATTTCGCGCGGCCTGTGCTGCGGCTAATACTGCAGCAACCGTTCCAGGTGGCCGGTGTCGCAGGTGAATTCGACGTCAATGCCACAGTCAAGGGCGGTGGGCTGACCGGTCAGGCCGGTGCCGTCAAACACGGCATTTCCAAGGCACTGCAGCTATACGACCCCGGCCTGCGCGGCGCATTGAAAGCGGCCGGTTTTCTGACCCGCGACAGCCGCGTTGTGGAACGGAAAAAATACGGCAAGCGCAAGGCGCGCCGGTCTTTCCAGTTCTCGAAACGCTAATCCCAAAAGGCCAGAACCCCGCACAGAATCAAACGCTCGCTGTCACAAGCGGGTGTTTTGTTGCGTTGGCGATTTTCGTATAATCATGGCCTTCAAAACATGGCCAAATGAGGTTTTGTAAAAATGCCAATAGTTTACGTGCTTACCAACCCGGCTTTTCCAGGCTATGTAAAGGTAGGCAAGACAACGAACCTGGAACAACGCCTGCGTCAGTTGGACAATACCAGCATACCACTGCCATTTCGCTGTGTCTACGCGGTAGAGGTCGATAACGATGTCCAGGTTGAACGCCTGATTCATCAGGTATTCGCAGACCGTAGAACCCGCAGGACACGAGAGTTTTTTGAGATTGAAGCACAATATGCCATTGCTGCGCTCAAGCTGGCGCGCGGTAGCGACGTAACGCCAAAGACAGATGTTGCAGAAGACGAGGAAGGCGTGAAAGCGCTCGAGAAAGCAGAACAGCGAATATCCAAAAACACCAAAAGAACCTTCCAGGACGCGGAGTTGCGGGAGGGGGATACGCTTTACTTTGCGAATAATGAGGAAATCACAGCACAGGTGGCAAAATCAAACAAGGTCCTGTTTGAAGGAAAGGAAATGAGCCTGAGCAAGTCCGCCCTCATCCTGCTGCACCGCGAAGGCTACACGTGGCCATCAGTGAGTGGCTGGCGATTCTGGATGTTTGATAACGAAACAATTCTTGACCGCGCTGAACGCCTGGCACGTGAGAAAGCCCAGGAAGCTGAAGACGAAGAAGATCAGGCAGATATGGACGAATAAAGGACGCGGGCCGCCGCACCCGGCATAACCCGGAAGCGGCACAGCTCGGGCGAATACCCGTCAGGGTGCCACTTCTGGCAAAAAAAGACCACGTTTCAGATAGTACCAGCAATTCAGTGCCGAACAACCATATGATCCCGCAATGCCCGTGATGGGCGAACAGCCGCTGAACCGGCGGAACGGTACCAAAACCGCGTGGCTAAACCCCAAAATGCCATTGCGCAAAAAACGCGGGGCAGGGGGTGCCGAATCCTCTACCCGCTTTAGGAAACCCCCTGACACCAGGCCCGCCCATGAGTCGTGAACAGGCAGCAATTGGTTGGCAAAGGCCGGAACCGGTGATGCAGTGGCAATGCAAAACAGGCGGGGGGTGCCGAAATCCGGGGCTGAATTGTGGTGTCCGAGCCTGTCATAGCTTGCGGGACCTGTCCGTTCGGGAATGGGAACGGGGGTGCGTTTCGCGCACCCCCCTTGCCCTGGTCCCCGTGCAAAACGACCCGGCGGTCAGGTCCCGCCGAACAGAAAGTCATCCACCGTCAGGACAGTGGCAGGGTCCAGACCCGTCAGGGTCAGGGTGCCGTCCTGCAAGATCACCTCGATCCTGTCAA
>JACOMT010000117.1:9007-12276 GCA_014623385.1 Paracoccaceae bacterium | reverse complement strand
TTGCGGGCGCGACCTCTTTGCACCACTGGTGCAAAGTGCCGCCCCCGCCCCGGCAGTCATATGGGCGCGCCGCAAGACCGGGCCAAAGCGGAGGTCCCCGACGATCCGCCCAACGATCCAGGGTTGCATTCCAGTGCCGACACGCAAGCGCGGTGGGTCAGGTACGCTGTAGGCTACAAGATGAAATCCAACGGCTTTGCCCACCCGGACGAGGAAGAGGAAAGTTTCATCGACAAGGTCCACACCATACCTGAAGAACCGGGCCGGGAGCCCCCGGGTTCGGTACCATGGTCGAAGGGGCGAACGCGCAGGCGGGTACTGGCCAACCGGGACGCGCGTGGTCGCGCCCACCGTGACAGGATCATGCGTACGGTCGCCCGTTATCGACCCCTGCGTGCTTGGGAACAACGCGGGGGCAGGCTGATCTCCAAACGTCGCTTGAGGGTTGAGCAATGCCTATGCCACGATGACGCACCGCCCGATAGTTCGGGCTGGCCAAAACAAAACACCCAGCTGGCGATGATGGCGATCAGGCAGAACCCGCGGGGAGCCGCAAACAGGATCACCCTCAACCCGCAAACACCGGCAACCGCATAACCAGACCACCAAAACCGCGTTGCCCGGTGTTTTGCCCGCAAGGGGGGTCGGCGTATCATGCCAGAGTCGGCAGTACCGCAGCACCCCGGCCCCTGCGCCGGGGTCAGGGCGCAATCCGCTGGCAGGGCGGCAGGGTCGGCGCGGCTAAAAATAGGGGCCAAAATGTCATGGATTGGGTATTATTTTCGTCGTGCTACATCTGGCCTGTACCGTGCCCAATGGTTCGGGCTGGCCAAAACAAGATGCCCAACTGGCGATGATGGCAATCGGGCAGAGCCCGCGGGGTGCCGCCCCTCAACCGGCAAATACCGGCAATCGCATACGCATAACCAGACTATCAAAACCGCTTTGCCCACTGTAAGGCCCAGTAAGGCCATTGGACCGGACAGAATGGCCAAAAATCAAAGCTTCTACCAAACATCACGCGCTCACGCAGAGGTCTTCTTAGCATAACCCCGTCCGGGGAAAGGGTTGGGGAAAGCGGGCGTCCGAGCCTCACCCGATTTGCGCAACAAGGCTGCATCGGGGTATAACCGCACCAGGCTCGCAACATCAGGGTGTCAGACGCGGATGGCAGAGATCAGTCTGCCGTAATCGGCCTCACCCGCATGGGTCGACCGGCGGTAGGAAAAGAACCTGTCCGGGTCGGAATAGGTACAATGGCATGTCCATTCTGCCATGCCCACCCCAGCGGCGCGCAGACGATGCAACCCGTATCCCGGTAGGTCGAAATGGATACGATTCCCCACCCCCCCGACAAAAAAACGGGTGTTTTCCGGATCATCGGCCAGAAACATATCTAGGAATTCCGGTCCGACCTCGTACGCTAACTGGCTGACTGACGGGCCGATGACCGCGCGGACGCGCGACCGATCTGCCCCCAGCCTGTCCATTGCATCCAGCGTCGCGTCCAACACGCCGGCTAGCGCACCGCTCCATCCCGCATGGGCTGCGCCCACAACCTGTGCTTCTGGATCGGCGAACAGCACCGGCTGGCAATCGGCGGCCAGCACAGACAGCAATATGCCGGGCACATCGGTAACCAATCCGTCTGCTCTGGGCCGCTCGGATGACGTCGCCTTGACGGTTACCACATCCGCTGAATGGATCTGATGCACCGCCATCAGATCTTGTATGCCACCGCCCAGTGCCGCTGCCGCCTGAGCCCGGTTCAATGCCACCGCTTCGGCTCGGTCCGACGACCCATATCCGCAATTTAACCCTGCAAATATCCCCGACGACACGCCGCCCCGCCGGGTGAAAAAACCATGCGGATGGGGCATCAGGGAATCCGAGGTGATGATATCCAGCGTCATGGCTCCAATCCGGGCGGTGCCGCTGCATCAGACGGGTAAAACCCGATTACCTTGAAATGCTGTCCCATTTCTTCGGGATGCGTCAACCGTCGATGTGCGCGAATGACCCGCTCCAGCGCACCGCCCTTAGCCCGTCGCGCCAGATGCTGTGCGCGTGCGGTGATGCCCAAACGTTCCAAAAACACGCCCTGGGGCGTGAGGTGGGTATGGTGCGTTTAGCGGGTCAACATGTCGGTGTCTTCGCATTGCTTGCAGCGTATCGCCCAAGCATCGCCAGTTGCCGTAATCGATCAAAACTGCCGCACCGCCATGCGCGGCCAACCGGGAGGCAATGGCCGCCATAACCGGGGCAGCTGCCGGACAGTGTTCCACGATATCTCCATCGCGTGTGTCGCCCAGCCGCAAGGCCAGAGCCGGTTGGGGCTGCGGCGCGCCCAGGCCGAAAACAAGCCCGCCTTGGCTGAGCCCGACCTGCCGTTCCCGCCATACCTCACCGTCGCGGACAAACTGACGAATGGGCAGCGCGTCAAAAAACTCATTGGCAACCAGAATAAGGGGCTGCTGTGGCAGATCCTCGTTCTTATTGATCCATCGGACCCCGGTGTTGGGCAGAGCCTCTGCCTGTATCTCACGCAGCACAGGTGAGTTTTCCAAAAAAATGATATCGGCTGAGGCGGAAAACCCGGGTACCGACCGTGTTGCGCGCAGGATGTCAGCCATCAAGGTGCCCCGCCCGGGCCCCAATTCGGCCAGCGTGAACGGGGCTGGCCGTCCCTGATCCATCCAGGTTTGCGCCAGGCAAAGGCCGAGCACCTCGCCGAACATCTGACTAATTTCCGGGGCCGTTACAAAATCGCCCCCGGCACCCAGCGGGTCACGCATGGTGTAGTAACCGAATTCCGGATGCCAAAGGGCCTCTTGCATATAGCTGGCGATACTGATCGGACCTTCTACGATGATGTGTCGGCGCAAAAGGTCGGTCAGCGTCATGCGTGTGCCCGCTGTTTGGCCCGCAGGATCAGCCATAGGCCAATGGCGATCATCGGTAGCGACAGGATTTGTCCCATGGTGAGGCCAATGCCATTGATGTGCCAGGCCAGCCCTAGCGGATTGTCTTCAGAGATAAATTGCGGATCGGGCTGGCGGAAAAACTCGACGATGAACCGACCGATGCCATACCCGGCGAAGAACGTGCCACACACCATGCCGGACCAGCGCAACGCGCCTTTGTAGTACACCATCCACAGCAGCAGGGCACCCAGGATCAAACCCTCCAGTAATGCCTCATACAATTGCGATGGATGGCGGGCACAGGTTCCCACAATGCCAGGGCAGTATTGCGCCAGTTCGCCAGGG
>JACOMT010000117.1:6320-8757 GCA_014623385.1 Paracoccaceae bacterium | reverse complement strand
CCGCCACGCCCATCCGCCAGGCAATCAGAATGCCAATGATATAGGCCAGGGCATACCAACGCAGTACAAAGTTAAAGCCAAGGATATCGACGGAAAAAATATCCGGGGACAGATCAGGAAACGTAAGGACCGCGTACATAGCCGCCTCAATGCTGTGACAGCCGAGTGCTGTCAACCTTGCCGACCGGTGTTTTTTTGCCCATAATACAGGGTGTAACCTCAGAAAGGAGTGCACAGATGCAGACCCGCAACAAGCTTATGGATGATATTTCGCAACTGATGACCAATGCCATGGGCGTGGCTCAAGGTGCGAGGCAAGAGGCGGAAACAGCCATGAAATTGATGCTTGACCGGTGGCTGGCAGACTGCAACATGGTCACACGGGAGGAATTTGACGCTGTGCGCGCAATGGCACAAAAAGCGCGCGAGGAAAACGACGCGCTCGCCGCCCGGATCGCCGTGTTGGAGGCGGCGGATAAAAACCAGGCGGGAGGATCATAATCTATGGTAGCTGGGCCAGGCATGGTAAACAACGTTTGCCGATCATCTGAATAGAAAACATCAAAAGCCGGGCATTCCACCGTGCTATGCAGGAGCATGTGGGTGAACACACCGGAACGCGCTAGGTTTCGAGCTGCGGCACAAGGGTCCTTTGACTCGTGAACCCAGCCTGCGTTTTCCACGCCGATACGGCATTCGATGACTTAGGTATCGATGTAAATGTAGTGGATGGCTATTGTGCTGTGCCGGTTATCAGGCAGAAATCCGTTCGGTCGGCTGGGGTCAGGTGCACACACCCTGTACCGACATTGCCCATCACCCAATCTTAACGGGACGGGGATCGATACTCTAGTGTAATCGCACGGTTTCTGCACGGTGTTCTAGCCCAAAGCGTAGACAACCAGCGTTCCAATGATGCTGTGCCAGATCCAAATGCTTTTATTTTTCTCATAAAGACCTCTGCATAATTAGAGGATTGCGGACAAACCAACCCAATATCCTCTTGAGAGGCGTTCAGGGGTGGTTTGACGGACCTGTTTTTGCGCGGTTCGTGTCGGACGCGGTTCGGATCGGCACAGACAACGTTCTAACCAGGATTGACGCACTCATGGGCTAGCGATGGTGTTCGCCGACATGCAGGCGTGCGTTAGGGCGCTCCGGGATCGGGCCTCAGGGGTATGATCCGCTAGTCCGCTTCAAGTATCTGCTGTTCGGGCAGCGGCACGGACCCCGCGATCCGAAGCTGGCGCGCGCCCTCAACTACGGTTGGATTTCATGCTGTTTTGCGGCCTCGAGCTCTTTGCACCTGTGCCCGATGAGATGACCCATTGCCGTTTTCGCAACCTGCGATGATCTTCTGGCCGAGGTTTGCCGTGCTCCGCAAGACCGGGCTGAAGAGCAGGCCCCCGAAGATCCACCCAACGATCCGGACATGCATTTCAGTGCCGACACGCAAACGCAGTGGGTCAGGAAAGGTCTCGAAGCGTATGCCGGGCTACAAGATGACATTCAACGTCTTTACGTGCCCGGATGAGGCCCGGATGAGGAAAGTTTCATTGACAAAGTCCAAACGGGCACCTGCAAACCGGGCCCCCGGGTTCGATACCATGGTTCGATCCCTGCGGGCTTGGGGAAAACGCGGGGGCAGGCTGTTTTCGGATTGCGCAATGCCTATGCCAAGATGAAATACCGCCCGATAGTCCGGGCTGGACAAAACAAGACGCCCAGTTGGCGATGGCGGCGAGCAGGCAGAACCTGCGGGGAGCCGCAAACAGGATCACCCTCAACCAACAAACACCGACAATCGCATAACCAGACTACCAAAACCGCCTTGCCCGCTGTAAGGCCAGCGGAGCGGACAGAATGGCCCAATCGAAGCTTCCGCCGAACATCACGCTGTCACGCAGAGGTCTTTATAAGGCCGACGCTAAGGCGGTCCCGGAAAGTTAGTCCAGGGGTGTGTATCCCAAACCTTTGAAGGGATACGGGAATGGCGAAGCACCGGAAGGTCACAGACCGGTTCAGAGTCAGGGTGGCGTTGGGTGCCGATAAAAAGACACGGTACCAGGCGCATCCCGCCCGGCCAGATCGACACCTGGACAGGGCAGGCCGTGGAAAATATGGCCGCTGTGCTGGCGCGAGGCGGCAAACCCGAGAGCCTGACCAGGTCCAGGGGGAAGGAGCTGCGCGCGAGGGTCGGAAGGCTGGCGGTCGGAAACGATAGGGGCGTGAAAGGTGCTCCCGACAAGGGAGCGGTCAATCACCCGGCGCTCCCCTGAACCGGGTATCCGCCCGCAATGCCAACCGACGCGGATAAGTTTCGGTCGGCTCCTTACCAAATCCCCGATCCCCCGGGTTGCATCGCAACGGGCTGCGGTTGGGCCGCCACTGCATCAGGCGGCTGATGGCCTGGAGGGGTCTTGAGGCAATCCACAAA
>JACOMT010000117.1:0-6194 GCA_014623385.1 Paracoccaceae bacterium | reverse complement strand
CCCTGAAGTGATCTGTCCCAAAGACACCCAGGGACGGCGCGTTCAGGCCCGGATGCCTGTCAGGGATTGGATCTCTCCACATCATCAAACGGCCGCGGACGGTGCCGTCGGGCTTGCCCGGAACAGGCAGAGGCAGTATGATCCCCAACCCGATACACCCCGGAAGCCACCGCCAAAATGTCCGATGCCAAAATGTCCGAAATGTGGGACCGCTTCAACGTGTCATTGTTAACCTTGGTATTTGCTATATCGGGCACAGAACAGCGCGCGTTCTCTAATACATGCGTTTTTGACGGGTTCTGTATTCATTCGCTTGAGGGTGAAAAAATATTACACTTTTTGTACCAAGATGCGTGCGGCCTTCGATTTCACGATAAAAAACTCCGTAAAAACTTCACAATCACAGAAGTTATCTGTCATGAAGGGTTTGAAAAACCTCTTGACAGGGTTTTTGTCAAAAGCGATTTTCAGAATAGTGATTAATTTTCAAAAGCTTGCCATATTCTTCTATTTGGCGTTCATATATAGTCAAATATAATTTGACCGCCGCTTTTGGTATGGTTAGCGGGTTGCCCGCACGGTCTCTGCAGCTACTTATTTAAATGTGGACACCTTACAAATGTCAATGTTTTTATCGTTCTGCTTCTCGCTTATCTGATCATGTCCTTGGTGGTTTTATCTATGATTTCGCGGATTGGCTAGGCCAGTATAGATACTCCACGGTTCGTGACTTAAAAAATAGCTACGCGATGTCCAGACAAGCGAAGAGGTAGCGTGCCGTGATAATTGTAGATCATTTGCCGCAGGCGGGTAACCTCATGAACGGTGGCTTGTGTCCGCCAAAGACCTGATAATAGGCATGCACGTGGCCTATTCTGACGCGTGCGGGTTGCCAATGCGGATATCCTGGATGGGCCTGCTCATCTAAATAGTGCCACCCTCACTTTAAATTCGGCGGAAACCCAACGACAGGGATGAGACGATATCGGCATAGTTGAATGGAGGTTCGCCAGCGCGTTGCACCAGCAAGATCCGGGTTCATCCCGGTGCTGCAGTAAAACGCGGCTGTTTCTTCGGATGGGAGGTCCTGGCACATCCAGCAGCAGCACCCAGGCAAAGAGTCGGGAGGTGCCTGTGGTGACCAGTTCAGCACCATGTTTATTAGCCTGAAACCATCCAGCCAGACCCACATGGTCCGGATGGTGATGGATCACGGTCACCCGATTGACCAGTTTGCCTGCCAAGGGACCATCCGGCAACGTGGTCCAGATGCCTTTAGTCTTGTTCGAGCCAAAGCCGGTATCAACGATTGTCGACCCGTCACCCCATCATCCAGCCCATAGACATTCACATGGTTCAGGCGGTAGGCGCATCCACAACAGCTACTCGGCCACCTGGTCGGCCATCTAGATTGTGGTTTCGTGTTCCAGCAGGTCCGGCCAAGGATATAGCACAGCCCCTCGGGCGTGCCGTCCATCAGGAAACCAGATCGTCGAGGCTCATGGCGTAAAGCCCATCTGCCCCCGATTGGGCCTGTTGCACCAGACCGGTATGTTCCGGCAACAGGCGCGAGATATAGAAGCGGGCCAGCGTTTCACGCGGACCGCCAGGTTCTGCGACAGCGGCCATCAGGTGGAAATGCGCACCTAGCACGCGAGCAAAGGCACGCAAGTAAGGCACGGCACCGGCAAACCTGTTGTCCATATCGCCTTGGGATATCATCCATTCAGTGGTTTCCCGCAACGTTTCGCTGCTCTGCCATACTGCTTCGGCCAATTCGGGATGCGTGCCGCGCGCCTGTTCGGCCTGCGCCCCAATCTCATCCAGAAGTTGTGCCGCCGCATCGCCCCCATCCATCATCTTGCGCGCCACCAGATCCATAGCTTGAATGCCGTTGGTGCCTTCGTAAATCGCCGTCACCCGCACGTCGCGCGCGTATTGCGCAGCACCAGCCTCTTCGACAAAGCCCATGCCGCCATGTACCTGAATGCCTGTATTGGCGACATTGATGCCCACATCGGTGCCAAAAGCCTTGGTAATCGGGGTCAAAAACGCCGCGCGCGCGGCCCAGTCCTTGTCCTCAGTGGCGGTCTGCATGTCGACAGCCACCGCATTGGTCAACGCGATGCAGCGGGCGGCAAAAATTTCGGCCTTCATTTCCATCAGCATCCGCCGCACATCAGCATGGGCCGCAATCGAATTGCCGTGGATCGACCGGCCCTGTTTGCGTTCCAGTGCATAGGCCATGGCGTGTTGAAAGGCACCTTCGGCAACACCGATGCCCTGCCCCCCGACACCCAAACGGGCATTATTCATCATGGTGAACATTGCCGCCATGCCGCCATGTGCGGGTCCGACCAGCCAGCCATTTGCGCCATCATATTGCATCACACAAGTGGGAGAGCCGTGCAGCCCCATCTTGTGTTCCAGACTAACAATCTTCAACGTGTTGGCCACACCCGGATTGCCGTTGGCATCGGGCAGGTATTTTGGCACCAGGAATAGAGATATCCCCTTGGTCCCTGGCATGCCCCCGGGCATGCGCGCCAGCACCAGGTGACAGATGTTGTCCGCGATGTCATGATCACCCCAGCTGATGTAGATTTTCTGGCCCGATATCGCATAGCTGCCATCGTCATTCGGTTCCGCCCTGGACGTCAGCGCCCCGACATCCGACCCTGCCTGTGGTTCGGTCAGGTTCATGGTGCCGGTCCATACGCCAGCCATCAGCTTGGGCAGATACAGCTCCTTGATCTCGTCCGAGGCATGGTGTTCCAGTACCTTGATATGTCCTTGGGTCATCAAAAGGGCCAGTTGTAGCGACAGACACGCCGCGCTCATCATTTCGTTAACGGCGGTGGTCACGGTCATTGGCAGACCCATGCCTCCATATTCGGGATCGCCACTGATCCCGGTCCAGCCGCCTTCGGCGATGGCGGCCCAGGCCTCTTTGTATCCGGGCGAGGTGCACACCACACCGTTTTCCAGAGCCGCCGGATGCAGATCACCGGCCCGCTGAACGGGGACCATCACTTCTTCGCACAGCTTGCCAGCTTCGGTGAGGATGGCGGATACGACGTCGTCTGTCGCTTCGGTAAACCGGTCGGTTGCCGCGACCTTGTCAAATCCAATAACATGTTTGAGCAAAAAGGCGTAGTCGGAAACAGGGGCTTTATAGGGCATCGGGTCACCTCTTGGTGGATGGTCGAGTGCTTTGCTTTGACGCGGGCCATGCGTATGTCCCAAGTTTTGCCGATATTGGAAACCGTCGCGTTCCCATGCGCAACCGAAACACCGCGTCACGAGAGATTCGCCATGCACACACAGCGACTTAGTTCAGCACCAGGCGATCTGGCACGGGCCGCTGAGATGTTGCGTGCGGGTCAGACCGTTGCGTTTTCTACGGAAACCGTCTATGGTCTGGGCGCAGATGCTCGCAATGGATCGGCAGTGGCCGCCGTTTTCGCGGCCAAAGGGCGCCCATCTTTTAACCCGTTGATCGTTCATGTTGCGGACATATTGGCAGCCCGGTCTTTGGTTCAATGGTCGGACACGGCGGACCGGCTGGCGGCCGCATTTTGGCCGGGTGCCTTGAGCCTCGTTCTGCCGGTTCAGGCCGACAGTGGCATTTCATCACTGGTCACCACGGGGCTGGATACTCTGGCGGTCCGCGTGCCGACGAACCCGGTAGCCCGCCATTTGCTGGCGGCCTTTGACGGTCCCATCGCCGCGCCGTCGGCGAATCCGTCGGGGCGGATCAGCCCTACAACTGCGGATCATGTGATGCGCGGCCTAGATGGACAGGTGGCAGCCATTGTGGATGGTGGTCCATGTGATGTGGGGTTGGAATCCACCATTATCGGATTGGGCGACACCCCCAGCCTGTTGCGCCCCGGGGGATTGCCCGCCGAGGTGATCGAGGCCGCGTTGGGCGAAACACTGCGCATACCAATTTCAGAAGGTGAAATCACAGTGCCAGGGCAGTCAAGCTCGCACTATGCCCCCGGTGCGACCGTGCGCCTGAACGCCGAGGGGCCAGAGGGGAATGAGGTTTATTTGAGTTTTGGATCACGCCCCGGCGACCGAAACCTGTCACCTGCGGGCGATCTGGTCGAGGCCGCAGCGCGTTTGTTCGACGCCCTGCATGCGTTGGATGCAACCGGACGGCCCATCGCCGTAGCCCCAATTCCCGAGGCTGGATTGGGTCTGGCCATCAATGATCGTTTGCGCCGCGCCTCTGCACCCCGGGGCTAGGCGTGTCCGGCACTGGCCGACAGGGTCAATGGATCAACGCCCAGCGATTGCAGTGCCTTGGTCCATTTTTCCGCATGGGCGCAGTCAAACACTAAATGCTCTGACGCTTCGCAGGTCAGCCAGCCGTTCATCGTGATTTCCTGTTCCAACTGTCCGGGACCCCACCCGGCATAACCCAGCATCAGCAAGGCGCTTTTGGGCCCCCGGCCCAGGGCGATATCCCCGAGAACGTCAATCGTCGCTGTCATGCACAGACTATCCGGGATGGTCAGCGTTTTCAGGTTCAATTTGTAATCGCAACTGTGCAGAATAAATCCCCGCGACCCTTCAACAGGCCCGCCAAACAACACCGGACCGTCCCCCGAAAAGTTGCCGACATCGAGATCAAGTTGTTTCAGCAGATCGCCCAACGTCAGGCCCGCCGTTGGTTTGTTCACGACAAGCCCCATCGCACCCTTGTCATCATGCCGACACATATAGACCACAGAATGCTCGAACCTGACATCTCCCATGCCCGGCATGGCAATCAGCATTTTTCCGGTCAGATTCAGCATGTCGCGGTGGCTTCCCTTTGTAACGACGTGTGGGACCAGCATGACAATTGCCAGCCACACACGCAAGCATGCAGCAAAGTTGCACACAAAAAACCGTGTGCAGAACGCACCGAATCGTGACTTGGATTACAGCGGTCCAGTTGCGACATAGGTGATATGTTCAGATCTGTACGCCGGATATCGTTCGCCACCGCTGTGGCATCGCTTTTGGTCGCGTCCACATCGGCGAATGTGGGACATATCGTGTCAGTCAATGTCGTCGATGGCGGCATGACACAAAACGGGACCTATTTGGCGGCACTGCATCTGACACTGGCCGAGGGATGGAAAACATACTGGCGGGTACCCGGGGATGCGGGCATACCGCCCAGTTTCAATTGGCGCGGGTCGCGCAATGTAGCCGCGACCCGGTTTACCTGGCCCACCCCGGATGTGTTTGACCAAAACGGCATTCGATCCATAGGGTATGAGAACGAGCTTGTCCTGCCAGTTGAAATCACACCACAGAATGCCAAAACCCCGGTTCGGATCAAAGGCCGTATGGATTTGGGCATTTGCGGCGATGTCTGTATACCCGCCTCTATCCGGTTTGACGAAACGCTGGACCCGGACGCGGACCGTAGCCCGGCGATTGTGGCCGCATTGTCACAACGGCCATTTTCCGAAACCGAGGCAGGGGTTCAAGACGCGTTATGCCGGATCACCCCAACAGATAGTGGGCTAAGAATAGAGGTGCGCATCACAATGCCTTCGGCAGGTGAGCGTGAGGTAGCAGTGATCGAACCCGGCAACCCCAAGGTTTGGGCGTCAGAACCGGAAACGGCACGACACGGCGGGGTTCTGATCGCTGCCAGCGATTTGGTACATGTCGAACAGACAGGCTACGTGATTGATCGATCAAAGGTGCGGATCACTGTTCTGGGGTCCAGCCACGCAGTCGACATTCAGGGCTGTGCCGCCGATTGATCGGCACCCGGTTCTGGGTGCCATCGCAATTTTGCTCCACCAGGATCACGTGTTGCTGGTCCAGAGAGATAAGGAGCCGGACAAGGGATTGTGGGGCTTCCCCGGGGGCCGTGTCGAATGGGGCGAGACGGCGACGCAGGCCGCGCTACGCGAGTTGCACGAGGAAACAGGGCTGCGCGCCGAAGCATTGGATTACCTGACAAATGTCGATCTGATCCGTGACGACACACATTATCTGTTGGCCGCGACGCTTTGCATGTACGTGTCGGGCACACCGGTCGCGGCGCACGATGCGATGGACGCAAAATGGGTGCCTTTGGACACGGTTGCCAAGGGCGATCTTTTGATGAGCGCGCGGGTCGCTGATTTGCTGGCACTGGCTCAGGCCCGTTTGGCCGAGCTGGACAAAAACACCAGCGC
>JACOMT010000116.1 GCA_014623385.1 Paracoccaceae bacterium | reverse complement strand
GCACCCTGACCCTCGTCACCGGGCTGGCAATCTTCATGAATATGTCGGCCATGCAGGGCGACGTGGCATTGGCGGCGAACCAGGTGCTTTTGCAATTCCTGTTCATCACGGCCTACGCAATGGACGGGTTCGCCTTTGCCGCCGAAAGCCTGGTGGGCCAGGCCATGGGGATCCGCAACCGGGCCCTGGTACGGCGGGCGGCGGTGATGGCGGGGTTATGGGGTGGGGCCACGGTGGGGGCATTGGCAATCCTGTTTGCCATAATCGGTCCTTGGGTCATTGACCTCATGACCACCGCCCGGGATGTCCGTGACGAAGCCCTGAAATTCCTGTTCTACATTGTCTTGGCCCCGCCGCTCGGCTGTGCGGCGTGGGTGTTTGACGGCATTTTTATCGGGGCCACGCGCACGCGCGACATGCGCAATATGATGTGTATCAGCTTTTTGATCTATTGCGCCGCCGCATCCGTGTTGGTTCCGGCCTTTGACAACCATGGGCTGTGGCAGGCGCTGATCCTATCCTTTGTTGCGCGTGGTATCACGCTGGGGCTACGGTACCCGTCCCTTGAGGCTGCCGCCGACCGGGCTGCACCGGGGGGCTAAAGCCAATCGTTCCGCGCACTGCCCACAGCAGCCGCCACGTTTGCAAAACCGTCGCGTCTCAAACGCAACTCCACACCTTCTGCGATTTTACCAACCAACGATAGACCATGAAACTCCAATGCAGTGTAAAGCTGCACTGCCGATGCTCCAGCTTGAATTTTGGCATACGCATTATCAGCACAGCTAATCCCACCGACCCCGATTAATGGTATTCGCCCGTCAAGGCGCAAACTTAACTGCGCCAGAATGCGCGTCGAGCGTTTAAATAGCGGCGCACCAGATAAGCCTCCAGCTTCCTTGCTATGCACCCCATTGCGGCTTACTGTGGTATTTGTTGCAACGATTGCATCAATCCCGGCAGACAAAGACACCGCACAAATACCATCCAGTGCGTACTGGTCGAGATCGGGCGCAATCTTTAAGAATACAGGCACAGGCCGGTCTAACGCGGCGCGTGCATCCATCACCCGGCCCAGCAGTTCGGTTAGCGCGGCCTTGCCCTGCAATTCCCGGAGATGCTCCGTATTCGGAGAACTGACATTCAAGGTCGCAAAATCGATATGGGGCGCACAGTGGCTCAGCACGCTAACATAATCAGCCGTCTTGTCTGCGCTGTCTTTATTAGGGCCAATGTTTAGCCCGATCTTTACCTCGCGCGGACGCCGCTTTAGACGCTTTGCAATCACACGCATTCCGTCATTTTCACACCCAAACCGGTTGATAATCGCCTGTTCTTTCGTAAGCCGAAAAATTCGGGGCTCAGGGTTGCCGGTCTGTGGATGGGGCGTCGCAGTTCCAAACTCGACAAAACCAAAACCAGCTTTGGTCAACGGGGAAAACGCCGTAGCGTTTTTATCAAAACCCGCAGCCAGCCCCACAGGATTGGGCAGATCAAGCCCCGCCAGCCTCGTGCGCAGCAATGGGGTTGTGTATGGCCCCGGACTCGGCCCCAGCCCCATGTTCAGAGTCAGCAATGCCATACCATGGGCGGTTTCCGGCGATAAAACCCGCAGCGCGGCCAATCCAATCCGCTCTACAAACCTGGGCATTAGGCCATGTTCTCCGGAAACTGATGCTTGCCTGCCACCAATGGCAGGGGCTTAGCCCAAACCACATCGGCCAGGCGCAACCGCGCATAAAGATGGGGGAAGCGCATGCCATCGCGTGCCACCTCCCATTTCAGGGCATCGCCCAAGATATCTGTATCCAGCGCCAGCAGATACAGGTGTTCGGCCCCCGCAAAGTGTTTGGCAATCGTGTCTGCAACCTGTTCGGCGGTGGAAAAGTGGACAAACCCATCCGCTATGTCGATGGGTGCCCCCGCGGTTTCGCCGTCGGCCTGCAACGCGGCCCACTCTGCACCATGTAGAATTTTATAAATCAGCATGGCAAAATTGTGCCGCGTCGCATCGGTGCGGTCAAGCGATCAAGACGATCAGATTGTGATAGATTTTTCACATGGCCTGTTGTATGCACTGCGCAGGTGCTGGGGATACCCAACGCGCTTTTAACCCAATGCAAAGAAAAGGTTCTGCAATGATAGATCGCTTTATGACCGGAATGGCCGTGCTGATGCTGTCCACCGGGCTCGCCGCTGCGGATTACAGGCTTCATATCGTCCATATCAATGACCTGCATAGCCGCATTGAACCGATCAACAAATACGATTCCACCTGCAATGCAGAGGACAACGCCACAGGCCAATGTTTCGGCGGTTCTGCCCGTATTGCCACCAAGCTTGCTGAGCTGCGCACTGAACTGGCCGCCGAAAACCTGTTGGTTATGGACGCGGGCGACCAGTATCAGGGGTCGCTGATGTACAGCACCTACAAGGGTGACGTGGAAATCGAGATGATGGAACGGCTCGGCTTTGACGTTATGGCCGTGGGCAACCACGAATTTGACGATGGTCCCGAAGGGCTGTTGAAACTGATCCAAGGCGTGTCCTTTCCGGTGATTTCGGGCAACCTGGACGTGTCTCAATCCGACGTGCTGGCCGGTCAGCTCACCGATCATGTGGTATTAAACGTTGGCGGTGCACAGATCGGGATCGTCTCTGCCCTGGCCACCGACACGTCGGAAACCTCCAGCCCCGGCACCGATGTGATCTTTCACGACGAAATAGACAGCCTGTCGGCAGATGTTGCGCTGCTGGAATCCCAGGGCGTGAACAAAATCATCGCGCTGACCCACGTTGGTATCGACAAGGATATAGAACTCGCGGAACAGGTCGCCGGACTGGACGCGATCATCGGTGGGCATTCCCATACCAAGTTTTCAAACACCGAAGAAGGCGCGCTAGCCTATCCGACCATGGTGGGCGACACCCCGGTTGTGCAGGCCTATGCCTATTCAAAATACATCGGCCACCTGATTCTGACCTTTGACGATGCGGGCAATGTGATATCGGCCACGGGCGACACCATCTTGCTGGATAACTCGGTTTCCGAAGATCCGGACATCGTCGCGCGCGTGGCCGAACTGGCCGGTCCCATCGAGGATCTGAGGTCCCGCGTCGTGGCCCAGGCCTCCGAAGCCATCGAGGGCCATCGTTCGCTGTGCCGCACCATGGAATGCCCGATGGGCAACCTGGTGGCCGACGCGATGCTGGCCCGTGTGGCCGACCAGGGCATACAGATTGCCATCCAGAATGGCGGCGGTCTGCGCGCCTCTATCGACGCGGGTGCCGTGACCATGGGCGAGGTTCTGACCGTTCTGCCGTTCCAGAACACCCTGGCGACCTTTCAGGTGACCGGCCAGACCATCATTGATGCCCTAGAAAATGGTGTCAGTGCGGTTGAAGAGGGTGCCGGCCGGTTCCCGCAGGTCGCGGGGCTGTCCTATGCCTTTGACCTCAGCCAGGCCCCCGGCAGCCGCATCAGCGCCGTGCGGGTCGGTGGCACACCGATTGACCCGGCCGCAACCTATGGCGTTGTGTCGAACAACTACATGCGCAATGGCGGCGACGGGTACAAAATGTTCCGTGATGCGCGAAACGCCTATGACTATGGTCCGGGCCTCGCCGACGTCACCGCCGAATTTCTGGCAAAACAGAGCCCATACACGCCCTACACCGACGGACGCATCGTCCAGAAATAACCCCTCACCTAATGGCCAAAGTGCCAGAAACAGGAATTGTTGAAATGGATAACCAAAAAATGGGTCACGAAAAAGTGAATATGGGGGCGGGGACTCGTCTCTTAGTGGTTGTGGTTGCTTTATCTGGTTTTCTAGTGGCTGTAGCCTCTGGCAGCTTACTGGGGAATACTGCGGAGGATTTGTGCAGGTTATTGCATGAGTATTCCGGGAGTTGTTCGGGGAACGCCGAAACCGTTGGTTGGGCTGTGGGCGTAGCTGTGGGGGTATTTGTGTCCTTGTCTACGATTTTTTTGCTTTGGTTCATGGGAACCCTGGACAGCATAAATCGTGCATTGAAATCCTAAACCCTAAAGAAGGAGCCAGAATCCGATCCCATCCACAGACACCACGCCCCCCGGGCACAACGGGAACGGGACCTGTTGTAGGTGGTTATCGATGTCGTCGATATGGGGCTTGGCTGAGCAACGCACCGACACCTCTGGCATCTCCCAGGAGCTTCCTCGTCGATAGCTGTCCAACAGATGTTCAACATCCTCAATCAAACTACTGTGCTGCCTGTATTCTTTCCAGGAATGCGGCAAAGCAATTTTTGGTTTAATACGGGCGCACCCGGATAAAGATTTTCAATGAACGCACCCAGTGGGCGAGGTACGAGCAGACAGGATACTTCCTTACAAACAAAAATAAGGAATTGAGCTGGAGGAGGGGAGTTTCGGAAAAACCTGTTTGATCTCCTACCTGTAGCGGGGGCACCATTACTACCCTATTCCCCACAAATACACCGGCCTGGTACGCCCCAGCGAGAATAAGGCATTGCAAGGTTACCATGCAAGTCAAAAGCAGAGAAAACCCTTGCATGATGAATGGTTATGCTACGACAGGGATGTTACGCTGCTGCTTCAGCCTCTGTCCCACCGTCGCAGGCTGCGACTCCTGTGCTGCGGCAAGCACAATTTGGACGTGCACTTTCTGGCCTTGAATCAGGGCCAGCTTTTTGGCAATGGCCTCGCGGGCACCATAGAATACGCCGCTGTTCCTTGGTAAACCTTGCGAATCCAGCCAACACGCTTCACATTCGTGCCAGTGTCAGGGCCCTCGATCATGATATTCCAGCCGTCAGCTTTGGATGGTTCGGGCGTTTTTTAGGTTTCGGATTCTGGCTCCTTCTTTGGGGTTTCGGATTTCAATGCACGATTTATGCTGTTCAGGGTTCCCATGAACCAAAGCAAAAAATCGTAGACAAAGACACAAATACCCCCACAGCCCAACCAACGGTTTCGGCGGTCCCCGAACAACTCCCGGAATACTCATGCAATAACCTGCACAAATCCTCCGCAGCACTCCCCAATAAGACGCCAGAGGCTACAGCCCCTGGAAAACCAGACAAAGCAACCACAACCACTAAGAGACGAGTCCCCGCCCCCATATTCACTTTTTCGTGACCCGTTTTTTGGTTATCCATTTCAACAATTCCTGTTTCTGGCACTTTGGCCATTAGGTCCCCCAAATGGAAATACGACATTCTGGGGATAAATGACCCGGCAATTTGGTTTTCTTATCCGGATTAATCCCACGCTTACATAAGAATTTGTTATGTGCCGCATGAACACATTCAGTTCTTTGATGCTGTACCCGCGGACGAGGTGCCATGAAACACAGGGGCCTATCATCACCGCACCCAGATCAGACCACCGCAATTGCCCCACATCCCCGATGCAACAGCCTCTTGAACCAGTGCTCCTTGGGGGCAGGTCCCAGGCTTCTTTTTGCATAGCCCTGACTTTGTCAGGGTTTGTTCATCTTGTTCGACGACTGTGATTCCGTTTTCCAGAGAACGAAATCACAGTCGTTGTGGGAGGGCTGAGCGCCGAAGAGCCCGGAAAAACTAGTTCAGTGGACGCAACCGCTGGAATACTTCATGGTTCTGAACCAACAGATTGGCAACGTTAGCCGGGGTTTGACCATTCCCGGCACCCCATCACGGACAGCCACATGAAGAGGTGTTTCACCCTTGTGATCCTTGGCTTCAAGGCCGGTCCATATTCGGTCAGCAGCTTGATGATTTCAACACGGTTCCGAGTTTTTTATCAGTAATCATTGGGTTCCTCTATTTTGGGCCGTTATTTTGGACCGTGTGAAGCTAGGGCTCTGACTTCAGGATTTACGCGAAACGCGATGTAGCTGTTCCATCCCGGATGATCACATAACCCCTCACCGGTCTGTGCTTTTCGTGGCACGATCTGTTCTGGCGATTGTTCGGAAGGGAGGGCTGCAAATCAGGTTGCGTAAGGAAGCGACGACAACCCCCGGGATCGGGGCGGCCTGTTCAGGCAAGTCCGGAGCCAGCGTGGCAAATGGCAGAGCACTACGGCATTTCAGGGCAAACAGTTTGGAATTGGCGCAAGCGGGCTCACGTGTCGGGGATCGCAGCCCCACCCCGCAACCGGCTCCAGAAGACGCCGACAACCAGCCTGTGGCGTCGCGCAAGGTGCTTTTC
>JACOMT010000115.1:6867-15160 GCA_014623385.1 Paracoccaceae bacterium | reverse complement strand
CACCTGCGAACCGGGCCGACAGCCCCTGAGTTTGATATCATGGTCGAGGGGGCAAACGCGCGGGCGGATATTGGCCGACAAGGCCTATGCCAGCAAGGCCAACCGGGACGCTCTGCGCGGTCGCCACCGTGACGGGATCATGCGAATGGAGCCCGTCATCGATCCCTCGTCATCGACCCCTGCAGGCTTTGGAAAAACGCGGGGGCAGGCTGATATCCAAACGCCGCTTGAAGGGTTAAGCAATGCCTATGCCACGATGAAGTACCGCCCGATAGTTCGGACTGGCCAGAACAGACGCCCAGCTGGCGCTGGTGGCAATCGAACAGAACCTGCGGTGGCCGCAAACAGGATCACCCTCAACCCGCAAACACCAGACCATCAAAACCGCTTTGCCCGATGTAAGGCCAGCGGACCGGACAGAATAGCCAAATCAACCCTTCCGCCGAACATCACGCTGTTACGCAGAGGTCTTTCCTGGTCGAAGCGGCCCGGGTACTGAACAATGCAATATTGCTATTGGGATTCACGAACTGTGGCGATGCACTGCGCGGCGGGGATCCGAAACAGGCGGGTGCTGCGGCAGAGGTGCATTTGGAAGCCGTGCTGTGCTATCGGTTTCGGGAACAGACCCCGTGATCCGCGTCGCCCGGACATTCACGATTGCTTTGGTCGGCGTTGGGATGTTTTACCTGTTTGATCTTGCCGCTGCCCTGGTTGCTGGAGCCGTTGCTTGCTTGTCTCGCCTCAGCCCTGGTCGGGATGCAACCGCGTAGCATCCCGACAGCGAACGAAGGTATGACAGCATTCCAAGCGTTGCGGTGGGTGCCACGCTGACCCCTGCTGTTCTGGCCACTTTTTTGGAAGTACGTCAAATCTTTATGGCAACTTGGTAGTTAGGATGTCTTAGGTGGGAAATTTTTTAATTTCCCGTCGTCCCTGGTTGCATCTTTCTGTGCATTCTCAAGCTGGTTAGCTTACCTGCCACCACACACGGACGCCATAGTTAAACTGTGCTGGCTGCGCGTCTACATCATACTGGGTGTTTGCATAGGCCGACCCAAGGTGCCAAATCCGGGCGGTCTCTGTCAGCCGTCTGCTCCTCAGTGACGTAACGAAGCGGCTTTGGAGTCGGGCCAACATCAAACGAGAACATATGCCAGATTAACACAAATAAACCGACCAAAAGGCCAACAAGAAGCGCAACAAGCTAGCACCATTTTCCAAGTTTGCTCTTGGCCAGCACACTGCGCCACAGGCCATAAAGCAGCGTACCCTATACAGCCAAGCCAGGCCACCATCCCAAAATACGGCCCGTAAACGTGAGGTAGAGAAACCAGCCTACCAAAGCGATACCTGGCATCGCTCCCATCGCCAATGCCCTGCCAAACAACAACACAAAGATATTAAAGTTCTCTCTGTTTCAACCAAACCCAAATACGTACCGTGTTTAAGCATCGTAATCCTTTTGGCAGCCATACGCCGCATAAACGGACCGCTCTGGCTGCTGTTGTGCGGACCATGAAAAGGATGATTGGAACCAACAACCCAGCTGTTTTTATGGCCCACACAACCACGGGATGCATAAGGGCGCATCGATATGCAACCCGCATAAATTCGTTGTTTGTTCACGAAAATTATTGCAGGTTGTTGCCGTAGGGTTCAGAACCCGTCCTCGACCTGCTGCCAAGGTTTGGCCAGGTTGCCAAATCGGGTGAAGCTGCCCTCAAAGCTCAGGTCTACCGTCCCGATGGGACCGTGCCGTTGTTTACCTATAATTATTTCGGCCTTGCCATGCAGGTGTTCCATTCGTTCCCGCCAGGCGGCCATTTCCTCCAACCTGTCATCGGAGGGCTTTTCCCGTCCCACATAGTATTCTTCGCGAAACACAAACAGCACCACATCTGCATCCTGTTCAATTGACCCGGATTCCCGCAGGTCCGACAGTTGGGGGCGTTTGTCATCCCGCGCCTCGACCTGCCGTGACAGTTGGGACAAGGCAATTACCGGGATGTTCAACTCTTTGGCGATGGCCTTCAGGCCCATAGTGATTTCCGTGATTTCGTTCACCCGGTTTTCCCGGACCGATGTACTTCGGCAAAGCTGGAGGTAATCGACCAACATCAAATCCAGCCCGTGCATTCGTTTTAATCGACGCGCCCGCACCGCCAATTGGTTGATCGGCAAGGCAGGGGTGTCGTCGATAAAAAGCGGACAACTTTCAAGCGTCCTGGCGGCATCGACAAAGCGTCGGAATTCCGCCTCGGTCATATCGCCGCGCCGGATTTGTTCTGATGGTATTTCTGATGTTTCTGACAGGATTCGCGTAGCAAGTTGCTCCGCGCTCATTTCAAGTGAAAAAAATCCTACAATGCCGCCCTGAACAGCCCCTTCACTTCCGTCGGGTTTGATATCCCTGCGATATGATTTGGCGACATGGAAGGCGATATTGGTGGCCAGCGATGTTTTCCCCATCGACGGTCGCCCCGCAAGGATCAGCAAATCTGATTTTTCCTGTCCAGATCGTGCAGGCCCGTGGATAAGCCGCCCAGGCGGTTATCCCGTTGATAGGCGGCATTGGCCGCATGGACGGCCTTGGTCACCGCACTTAGAAAACTCTGGAACCCGGTTTCGGTCTTGCCCTGTTGGCTGAGTTGATAGAGCTTCTTTTCGACTTCGACGATCTGTTCTGCGGGTTCGCTGTCAGCATTGACCTGGGCGGCTTTGCTGCTAATTGCCTGGCCTAGGCTGATCAGTTCGCGCCGGATGGCAAGGTTATAGATCAGCCTCGCATATTCCGTTGCGGCATGCCCCCCCACAGAGGCCCCAGCTAGCCGTGCCAGATAGGCGGGGCCGCCTAGTTCTGCCAATCCGGCATCAGTTTCCATAAATGCCTTTAACGTCACCGGAGAGGCCAACGCGTTTTTCGCAATCCGCCCGGCGGCTATCTCATAGATGCGGGAGTGCACAGGGTCATAAAAATGTTTGGTGCTGATGATGGCGGCAACCCGGTCATAGATATCATTATTGGTCAGTATAGCGCCCAATAACTGCTGTTCGGCCTCGACCGAATGGGGCATCGTTTCCGGGGTCATTGTGCCGACGGATGGCGGATTAAGTGCGGCGATTGTGTTCATACTTTTAACAGGCTTTATTGCTTTGCTGGACCTTGACGGGGGTTTTTTGTGTTCCGGTTCGGAAATTATACCAACCCTGGCATCGTTCTGGCATCTGGAAATTTCTGTGGAAAAACGCCTGTATAACGGCAATTTATGCTATACTGGCGCGACTGATATTACAGTATATAGTGTTCACTTTAGATTTTTCATGCATATATAGGTGATCATGGGCAATTTGTGGCACGGTTTATCCACAATTCATCCCCGGATAATTATTGACTCTATTTTCACTACGTATTGCTGTGTTTCATTTTTCCTGAAATAACAGGAGGTTGCGCATTTTAGATCGAAAAGCCTTTTTAAAGCGGTGACAGCAACACCCCTGTGCTGCCTGCACCGCAAAGATTTTTGGCTGACGTTCGGCGAATGTCTTGCCAATGGCGATACGATGAAAGCTTTGGCGAAGCGTTTTGTGCATCGTCGGGAGCATCGCCTTTCACTGGCGTCCTGGCGACATCGCTTCCTTGCCGGGATCAATACCACCAGCGAAGAGCTGAAGAAAAGACCTTTGCATAATTTGGAGGGTTGCGGACAAACCATCAACCCGGTTTTCTCCCGTGAGGCGTTCAGGGGTGGTTTGATGGACTTGTTTTTGCGCGGTTCGCGTCAAACGCGGATCGGCGAAGATGACGTCTGACCAGGATTGACGCACTCATGGACTAGTGGTGGTGTTCGCCGACATGCAAGCCTGCATTGGGGTGCGCCGGGATCGGGCCTCGGGGTTATGACCCGCTGGTCCCGCTTCAACTGTCTGCTGATCGGGCCGTGGCATCTCGAAGCTGGAGCACGCCCTCAACTGCGGTTGGATTTCATGCTGTTTTGCAGCCCCGGCCTCTTTGAGCCTGTGTCCGATGAGACGACCCATTGCCGTTTTCGCAACCTGCGATGATCTTCTGGCCGGGGTTTGCCGTCAGATCGAGGATTACGCGGCCGAAGCGGCTATCATCGACGCCACATTGGTGCAAAGTGCCGCTCCAGTGCCAACACGCAAGCGCGGTAAATCAAGAAAGGCTCGAAAAGTACACTGGGCTACAAGATGAAGTCCAACGGCGTTGCTCGCCCGGACGAGGTCCGGACGAGGAAAGTTTCATCGACAGGGTCCACACCTGTAGGACGACAGAAATAATGCCCAATGCGGCTGAAGGCGGCTGGGGGGCGGAAAACCGCGTGAAACAAGGGGTTTGGGCGGGGTGCTTTGCCCGGGTAGGTCTCGGCTGGCAAATTGGGCTTGCGACGCTGATTTGCCCAATCCCGGCCAAACTGGGGCGGGAATCGGGAGGAAAAGCCGATATTCGCCTGGGGTATCGGGTGCTGAACCGGTTGAGAAAACCCGGATGGGGAAGGGTTTCAGGGCCGATAAATCCCCGCAATTTCAGGGCCGGAATCCGCGACAAAATACGGGTGGCCAAGGGGCCGGGAAACCGGGATTAACCGCCATTGCAGGGGCGTTTAACGGGTGTTTACCGAGGCGTTATTGCGCCAGCACAGGGCCCCGATTCAGGGGCGACCGGATGCCAGTGCAGAGAAAAACAGGCGAGTGGTGAAGTGATTCGTCCGGGGAATATCTGGCCTGAAGACGGCTCGTGACAGGTTGCCTTGCTTTCCGTCCCGACCTCGTCGGGTCGGTGCGACGATCCCAAGCAATTCCGCGCCCTGTTCCGGGGGGCCTTGCCGGTGGTCAGGGCTGCTCTATGCGATAAGGTCCGAAAGCGGTGTCACCTGGCGACGGGGTCGTTCGGGCAGGGGCCATTGTTGCTGCTCTATGCCGAGGAGGTCCCAGGGGGGTGTCCAGCCGTGGCCGTTGGCGTCGGGCCAGCCTTGCCTGGCAGCATTTGTGCAACAAAGCCAAGAGGACTATGCAACGAACAAATCCGACTGTGTGGTGCCGCGGACGGGAAAAATACCCAGCAACTGCCAAGTTTGGGGCCGTTTCTGCATATTTCCTATTGCCAGCACAAGACCTGTTTTTGTGTAATCTTCACAATAAGTTTTTTGGAGATGTTGGAGGACTGCGCGTTCTTCCATTCCGCGTTTTTGGCGAAGGTTAACAAATGTTGCTGACGTTTCCCAATCAGCGCAGGTTTTTGTATGTGGACCGTCCCCGTCTCTGTATTTCATTTTAAAGCGGAATGGGCAAGGTTGATATGCGGCAATTTCGGTTTCCAGTAGTGGCAACTGGGCTGCTTGTTTGGCGAATTTTCTTTTATCTTCGACCAATTCGGCTTTGCTCAGCCGCTCCCATGAGAATTCTACATCAGACGGTCTGATCAGGGCCAGCGATTGTTTACGTGATATGGCCTGTTGTTCCGATTCAACAAGTGCCCGTGCCACGAGCTCTGATTTTTCCAAAGTCTTCTTGACCTGGCCTTCAACCTTAATGCTGTCTTCGTAAACTCTACAGCTCTCGGTTCGGCGGTCATGGGTGGGCAATCCATAGTTGAATTTGATAATATTCCAACGCTTGAACGCCTTGTCTCCGTCGAGCATCCTGAACCTGATCGGGAATAGGCGCTTCCATGTGCCGTTTTCCTCCAATCCAGCACAGCACACAGTTTCTGAATGCGTCTTACTCGGCTGCGGTGATGCTTTGACGAGGATGATGACACGGGATTGTTGTATCATGGTTCATCACCTGAACTGGAATGTCTGCCACTAGGTTGAAGACGGTGTGGCCAAGGCAGTCAATCTGATCAGAAATCAAAGAGCGGTGACACTGTCGGGCGTCGCGCTCGAAGCACATCAGGCAGGTTGTGCGGGTTTTCGCCAGCGTCAATAGCTCGCTTAATGCCGCCCGGGCCTGTTCGGTTTCCATGTGTTTGCCGAAAATCCGCACGAAGGTTTCGCGGTCACCTGCCCTGGCTGCATCCCTGCCAGATTTCGGATTCCCCAGCCATCGAAAGTGACGGTACGATATCCCCCGAGTGGCAAGGGCGGCTGCCAATCCATTTTTGGAAAATCCCGGCTTGCGTGACAGGGGCAGGGCGCGCACGTCGGCCAGGGCCTCGATCCGGTTGGCCGCCAACGTCTGCAGAAATTGTTCCAGCGTCGTGCCCTCGTAGCCGATGGTGTAGATGGTTTTTGGTTTGGTCATTGTGCTGAACTTGATCCCGGATGTGGCTGCATGGGCTACGTGGACGAATCGGGGCTTCTGCCCGTTCCCTGCCCGGTCGTCAGGGCTGCTTTATGGCATTCCTGCACGACGATCCCGTACACCGAAAGCGGTGTCGGTTTGCGACGGGGTCGTTCGGGCAGGGGCCATTGTGGATGTTCTATGCCGAGGAGGTCCCAGGGGGGTGTCCAGCCGTTGGCATCCGGCCATCCCTGCCGGGCAGCGTCTGCATCGGGAATTTTAATGACATCCATGATTCCGGTGTATCTGTAGCCATGGCGTTTGCACCATGCTTCGGCGTAGTGCCCCGCGTCCTGAAGCGCGGCGATCAGGCGGGCGCGGTCCGCGCCGGTCGGCCCGTCGGGGACGGTTCGGGGGCCATACTCATTTTCATACGCATCCTCAGCGCGGAGCTGCTTCCAGAGATATCCGATTTGGTTGCGCAGCCGACTGCCGAAATCATCAGACGCCTCGAAAAACTGGTGCGGCTTCGTATCGGTCAGTAGATTGCGTAGGTCTGTGATGGTATTGGCGACAGGTGTGATGGTGTCCTGCGCAAAGCGGCAGCTGCAGAACAGACGGGGATTCAGGGCGTCGTCGGGTTGGGGTATCGATTGTTGAGCCATTGCACCAGTTGCCTAATGAGTTTTGCCATGCGGTCTTCGCCGAAGCGCGTCAAGTTGACGTGACTGCCCCCGACGATGGCGTGAGCGTAGTCGATGTATCCTGTTTGTGCAAGGGCGCTGGCAGTGGCGTGTCCGCGCAGGGTGTAGAGGGCGTCCCTGTTCATGCCGAGATCAGCGGCGGCGGCATCGACAAGCTTTTGCGAGTATTCGTAGAGTGGCTCGACGATCCGGTTCAGGCCGGGTCGCGGCGCGGAAGCGCGGTAGAGTGAGCCGTCATGGCCGACCGCGATGAGGCGGTCCAGGCCGGGTAAATGGCCGAGCTTTCTTAGGTCCGCCCTCGAAAAGCCGGATGAGTTCGGGTGATTGTGGACGAGCCCGGTCTGGCGAGATTCATTCCTTAATGCGTCAGCCAACACCACACCTGCGAACCGGGCCGGGAGCCCCCGAGTTTGATACCATGGTCGAAGGGGTGAACATGCGGGCGAGTATTGGCCGACAAGGCCTGTGCCAGCAAGGCCCCCTGCATGGTTACTACCGTGATGGGAGATCATGCGAAAGGTCACCCATCACCTTCTCCTGCGGGCTTCAGAAAAACGCGGGGGCAGGCGGATCTCCAAACGCCGCTTGAGGGATTGCGCAATGCCTATACCACGATGAAACGCCGCCCGATAGTTCAGGGGCTGGCCAAAACAATAGGCTCAACTGGCGCTGGCGGCAATCGGGCAGAACCTGTGTGGCACGCTCCTCAACCCGTAAACACCGACAATCGCATAACCGGACCACCAAAACCGCTTTGCCCGCTGTAAGGCCAGCGGATCGGACAGAATGGCCAAATCGAAGTTTCCACCAAACATCACGCGGTCACGCAGAGGTCTTTCAGTAGGATGAATTTGCCCGCGCCCGTCTCGCCAGTCAGTACATTCAAACTTGGCTGAGACTCAAGTTCCAACCAGTCAATGATTAGCCTGTCGCGAATATCAAGCGTGCGCAGCGCTGCGAGTTACAGCCATTTGCCTTGCAGCGATTGCCGGTAAATCTGGGCCAGCCACCCATTGCCGCGTGATCGGGGTTCCAGCCCCTGTTTGGTCAGCAGTTGATAGCTGTCTTCGTACCAAGCCGTAGACTGATAGTTATAGCCTAGAATAGCCCCGGCGGTTTGCGCCTCGTCCACTAATCCAAGGGACAAATAGGCCTCGACTAGGCGGTGCAGTGCCTCGACCGTATGAGTGGTGGTCTGGAAGTCTTCGACCACGACGCGGAAACGGTTAATTGCCGCTGTGTAATGTTCCCGCCGCAAGTAATAGCGGCCAATTTCCATTTCCTTGGCCGCCAGATGGTCAAAAGCCAGATCAAATTTCAGGGTCGCCGAGGTAGCATATTCG
>JACOMT010000115.1:0-6827 GCA_014623385.1 Paracoccaceae bacterium | reverse complement strand
TCGGGATAAACCTCGATTACCTTGCGCAGTGCTTGTAATGCCTGGAACGTCAACCCCTGATCTCGCCCTACCTCGTCAATCTGATCGTAATAGCCAAGCGCCAACAGGTACTGGGCATACGCCGCGTCTTCGTCCGTTGGATAAAAGTCGATGTATCGCTGAGCGGAGGCACGGCTGTTGGGATAGTCACGTTCTTGGTGATAGGAAAACGCCTGCATGATCAGAGCGCGTTTGGCCCAGCTGGAATACGGGTACAGTCGCTCGACTTCAGAAAAGTAATAGGCTGCGTTGTCGGCCCGGTTGCGGGCCAGTTCATATTCGCCGCGTTCGAAAATCTGTTCTGGCGTAAAACCTTCAAGCGATTCCGACCGGTCGACTCCCTCACCGAATATACCATCGCCTCCGCATCCAGCCAAAGCCAGTGTCAACAGCACTACACCAAAAATTTTGCCACCTGTCATGCCGGACGATCCTTACCCCCTAGTCGCGTGGTTCGCTTTGCCCGCTTCCACGCGGGTTTATCACAGCTTTTTCCGGGCAAAACGCCTTTAACGCGTCCAGGTCAAGCCGTGATCAGGCAGCTTGGGGAACTTCGTCCGGAACCAACCCCGCGCCCGGCAGTCGGGCCGCCATTTCCGGAGAACAGGTGATCATCCGAACCGCGCCCGGCGTTTCAAACAGTGCCCACAACAGCCTATTAGTTAGCGTATGCCCAGCCTTGTGACCAATATAATGGCCCAAGAGTGGACCACCAGCCAGTGTCAGATCCCCCAGGACGTCCAGCATTTTGTGCCGTACCGCTTCGTTTTTGTGACGCAGACCGCCAGGCGACAGAATCGCATCCCCGTCAATTACAACGGCGTTTTCCAAGGTGCCGCCCAAAGCAAGACCTTGGGTACGCATCACCTTGATATCCGATATTCGACAGAACGTGCGGCTGTCGCACAGTTCGCGAGCAAAGGCACCATTGGCCAGATCCAATGACATGGACTGCACACCAATCGCGGGGTCCGAAAAATCGATGGTGAAATCGATTTTCAGCCCATCAGCGGGGTGCAAGGTTGCCGATGCTTCGCCTTTTTGGACGGTAACGGGTTTCACAACCTGCAAGGCGCGAACCGGAGCGGCCAGACGGCGCAGGCCGCATTTGACAAAGGCGCGTACGAATGGAGCGGATGAGCCATCAAGGATCGGCACCTCGGGACCGTTGATTTCGATCAGGGCATTGTGGATGCCGCAGCCTGCCAGTGCCGCCATCGCATGCTCCACCGTCGACACCGATACGCCAGAGGTATTGGCCAGCCGGGTGCATAAATTAGTGTGCTCGGCCGCATCCCACATGGCCGGGATCATCGCATCGCCCAGACCTATGTCTGTCCGTCGGAACCATATGCCATGTTCCGCAGATGCAGGATACACAACCATGCATGAAGGTCGCCCGGAGTGCAAACCATTTCCTTTGAAAACAACGGTCGATTTCAGCGTATTTTGCATATTATCCTCAAATCTGGCACAACCCAACCCAGATACTTTAGCCATTAGTAAAAAGGGCTGTTTCCCAAATACAACTCAATCTTTGCAACTGTCTGAAACATAATAGAATTACACCGGCAATACCCTTGCGTACTCGAGGTTAAGAACTTGATTTAAAACGAGAAAGGGCTGCTAACTGGCAACCCCGTCCCGCAAAAAAGTGATGGGTCAGTTGGCTTGACGCCGCAAAAAGGCCGGGATTTCGATCCGTTTCTGATTGCGGTCGGTTGTGTGCTCGGGTACGGTATCAACCGATGGTTGAGAAGCAGGTGGTTGCTGGTGCACGGCTTGGGTACCGCCATCCGTCGATATGTCACCCGCCTGACCGGTCATGCGGTTGATCAGTGAGCTGATGCCAAAGCCACGGCGTTGTTCGGTTTCCGCATCCAGCTCCGCAGAACGTGCCGTGTCAGGCACGGGCACGGTTTTGTCTAACGCTGCGCGCAGCCGTTGCATGGTTTCGATGGACGGTGTTCCAACAGTCTGTGCCTTGGGTGCGACAAAAGTCTCTGCCGGATTTTCGACAATTTCGCGCTGCGGCTCGAACGGGAACACCTCGGGCTGATAGGCTGGGGGTGGCAGATCGTATTCATGTTCCGCAACCTCTTGCTGGGGTTCATTCTCAAGGGTATTCTCGGCTAGATCGCTGGCGACCAATTGTTCAAGTTCAGCTGTGTTGACCCCAACGGGTGCTTCGGACATTTCTGGCTCATCAAACCCGGCCGCAACCTCGTTGCGCAGTTGCATCTGCTCGTATGTCTTTGCGGCCTCGGCCGAAACCTTAGTTTTCAGCGGTGCAGCCATAGGGCGGCGTGCTACCTGAATGTCGGTTTGGACATCCGATGCGTCAATGCCCGTAGCCACAACACTGACGCACATCGTACCTTCCATGCTGGTATCCAATGTGCTGCCAACGATGATATTGGCGTCTGGGTCCACCTCTTCGCGGATGCGGTTGGCGGCTTCGTCCAGTTCGAACAGGGTCAGGTCGTGGCTACCGGTGATGTTGATCAGAACGCCCTTGGCTCCGCGCAGCGAGATCTCGTCGAGAAGCGGGTTGGCGATCGCCTTTTCTGCGGCCTGGATGGCCCGGTCTTCGCCCGTGCCTTCCCCCGTCCCCATCATCGCCTTGCCCATTTCGTCCATCACAGCGCGAACATCGGCAAAATCCAGGTTGATGAGCCCTGGTCGCACCATCAGGTCGGTCACACCTTTTACGCCTTGGTAAAGCACATCATCCGCCATGCTGAACGCTTCAGTGAACGTGGTCTTTTCATTGGCCAAGCGAAACAGGTTCTGATTCGGGATGATGATCAGCGTATCAACCACTTTCTGCAGTGCCCCGACCCCATCTTCGGCCTGGCGCATCCGCTTGGCACCTTCGAACTGGAAGGGCTTGGTGACAACGCCTACGGTCAGAACACCCAGCTCGCGTGCCGCCTGAGCGATGATCGGAGCTGCTCCGGTGCCGGTGCCCCCGCCCATTCCGGCGGTGATAAAGCACATATGCGTACCGACCAGGTGATCAACAATCTGTTCTATGCTCTCCTCAGCTGCGGCGGCACCAACTGCGGCTCGGGTGCCCGCCCCAAGACCTTCGGTCACTTTCACGCCCAGTTGCACGCGCGATCTGGCCTGGCTTTGCTGCAGTGCCTGCGCGTCGGTGTTGGCCACCACAAAGTCCACGCCATCCAGTTCTTTTTCGATCATGTTGTTTACGGCGTTGCCGCCTGCTCCGCCGATCCCAAATACGGTGATCCGGGGGGTGAGATCTTCCTGTCCCGGCATCGAAAGGTTCAATGTCATCTGATCTGTCCGCCTGTATTGCCGACGCGCCTTTGCGCGCTTTTTCGTTATATTCTCTGGATTCTACCGCTAGCGCGGCTCTTCGTCATCTAAAAAACGCAAAAATACTGCAAGATACGGACATCTTATTGCTGGCCAATACTCCCTGCATTTCCACGGTTAAGCAAAGTTTAAAAATCACCAATTCTCCCGAAACCATTTCACCGCTCGACGCAAAGAATGCGCTGGATAGCGATCAATCGGAATTTCGAAATCCCACCATTCGTCCTGGGGATGGGCCGCAAAGAGACACAAGCCCACAGCACTCGAAAATCCCGGCCCGGTTGCGGCCTGTGGTAGGCCATGCACTCGCAGCGGGTGCCCTAGCCGGACCTGTTGCCGTAGTATTCGGCTGGCCAATCCGTCGAGCCCGGGTATCTGGCTGCCCCCACCTGTCAGCACGATCTGTTGGCTAGGCAAATTTTCGAATCCCGCCGCATCCAGGCGCACGCGCACCTCTTCCAGCATCTCCTCGACACGGGGGCGCATGATGCCAATCAGTTCGGACCGGCTGACCTTGCGTCGATCATGTTCCCAATCACCCGTTTCCCCACCGGTTTCAATCATTTCGCGGTCATCCATACTAGTGGCCTGAACCCCGCCGTAAAAGGTTTTGATCCGCTCCGCTGCCGCCGTTGGCACACCCAGCCCCATGGAAATATCGCCGGTTACATGATCACCACCCATTGCGACGCTGTCGGCATAGATCATGTGCTTTTTCACAAAGATTGATACGCCGGTCGTGCCGCCGCCAATGTCGATACAGGCTGCTCCCAGTTGCTGTTCGTCCTCAACCAGGCTGGCACAGCCAGAAGCATAAGCAGATGAAGCAATGCCCGCCAGTTCCAGATCACAGCGTTTGATGCAACGCACCAGATTCTGGACCGCAAGCGCATCCACTGTGAGCATATGCATATCAACGGCCAGTTGTTGGCCCAACTGACCGCGCGGGTCGCTGAGGCCTGATCGATAGTCCAGCACAAAATTCACCGGTTGGGCGTGCAGAACTTCGCGCCTTGCACCGTATTCCGGCATATCGCAAGCGGACAAAACCCGGGCAATTTCCGCCTCGGTCACCACTTTTCCCTGCAGGTCGACCCGGGCGGCCAAACCATAGGATCGCGGCTGTGCCCCAGAAAAACAGACGATAACGTGATCAACCCGGATTTCGGCCATCTTCTGGGCAGCCTGCACCGCCGTACGAATTGCCCGTTCCGTTTCCCGCATCGCGGTGATTTCGCCAAAGGTCACACCGCGCGACCGGGTAGTGGCGGCCCCAATGACTCGAACCCCGGATTGCCCGGCCATAGACCCGATCGAGTTGTCTTGGCTCAACCGACCAGTCCTGTCAAAGCGCAACACCAGACAGGCGATTTTCGAACTGCCGACATCCAGAACGGCCACAACCCCGCATTGCATGGCCTGTTTACGTATCTGCCGCATCGCCCGCTGAGATTGGTAAAGGTCTTTCAATCGATTATTGTCCATTCATACTAATTGCGCGGATGTGTCGCCACTCCGCCAGAGCACCCTCGGTCAGCCGCAATGTCGGGCGTTGCCTCAACCGCATGTCTATCACCGCCAGCTCCCGGTCCAGCATGTCCTGGGCTGCACCAAGCGCCAGCACCCGATCCAACGCAGCGACCGGGTCATCGCTCGGCAAAAGGATACGCTGATCACGGTCCAGCACGACGTCCCAGCGCCGTTGCCCGATCCGGACCAATCCGCGCATGCGGTCCTCAGGTACCGCCGCCAACAGCGCCATGGCCTCGGGCACGGCGGCGTTGGCCACGTCCCCGGCAATCAGCGGCAGATCAGCCCGCAACGCACGATGTGGGATTTCGGCGATATGCACGCCGGTTTCGTCGAGCAGCGACAGTCCGTCCCGGTTGCGCCAGATAACTACCGGCGTGCGTTCGACAACATCGACCTGTAGAATACCGCCCGGACGGATCCGGACGCGGGCCGATTTCACCGGGTCCAGTCCGGCGATCTGATGCCGGATATGTTCAAGGTCCAGATCAAGCGAGCTTACTGGAAAATCCGTCGTTACAATCTCCCGGATATTATTGCCCAGCGTGCGTCCGGCCCCATCGATGGCCATGACGTTGACCATGAATTCCGGACGTTCTTTGATACTGGCGCGCATCTGGGCAAAAAACACCGTTAATGCATGACGCCGGTCCTCATTCGCCAGAAACAAGCTGGTCAGGGAAAACACCACCAAACCCGGAACTCCTATCCGCACGGCCAGGCGAATGCCCGGTGTCAGCATCCATCGTTGTAAACGATAGGACCACCGGGATGGTGCGGGGTCGTGCGCAGCCTGTGTCACCGGTTGCATGACGCATCCTCCACCATCCAGGCGCATAGCTCACCAAAGCTCATCCCCACGGCCCGGGCCTGTTCGGGACTGAGCGAGGTTGGCGTCATCCCCGGTTGAGTATTTGTTTCCAGCAGAATCAGGCCCGCCGCCCCCTGGGCCGCATCCCAGCGGAAATCGGTGCGTGTGACCCCCCGACACCCCAGCACGTCATGGGCCCGCAATGCGTAGTCGAGGCAGAGATCAAATATTCCTACCGGTACATCGGCTGGCACAATGTGGCGCGACCCACCGGGTTTGTATTTTGCATCGTAATTGTACCAACCGTTGGTCAGAATTTCGGTCACGGTCAGTGCACGGCTACCGATCACGGTCGTTGTCAGTTCGTGACCCGCCACATAGCTTTCGACCATCACGTGTTCCGGCGTTTCAGGACCTAAGACAGGCGGGCCATTGGCAGACTCATGCACAATATGGACACCGATAGACATGATGCGCTTCGACCTCGGCTCGACACCGGATAATCGACGGAACGACGGGCAGCCCAGCCTGTTTATAGACCGCTTTGCTGCGCTGTTTGTCCATCGCCAGAGCCGAAGCATGGATGCCCGAATGGGTATAGGAAATGCCCAGCCATTCCAGCAGGCCCTGAACACAGCCATCTTCGCCCCAGCGGCCATGCAGAGCGTTAAAGGCAACATCCGGCTGAATGCGACGCAAGATATCTGGCAGATCGGTGCCTGCATCGACCTCAGTCACCTCAAACCCTTCGCCCCTGAGTGCGGCCGCGCATTCACGCCCTGTGGACAAGGACACCTCGCGCTCTGCCGAAGGTCCGCCCATCAATACCACCACTTTGGGGGTTGTCCCGCTCGACTGACCCACACAATAGTGCCTCAAATAACCGGGAGTTTAGACCCCGTGTTGTTGTTTTCCCGATGCACCGCCCGTTAAATTATGCCTGTAAGGCGTGTCACATCGTGTTGCTGCAATCTTACGAATCACCGACCCGCATGATTTCCCACTCTAGCATGATACCGCTGGAACCGTAAACCTTTTTTCGCACCTCTTCGCCCAATGTTTCGAGGTCTTTGGCCGTGGCGCCGCCGGTATTGATCATGAAATT
>JACOMT010000114.1:6353-7914 GCA_014623385.1 Paracoccaceae bacterium | reverse complement strand
ACCCCTGCGGGCTTCGGAAAAACGCGGGGGCAGGCTGATCTCCAAACGCCGCTTTCGGATTGCGCACTGCCTATGCCATGATGACGCACCGCCCGATAGTTCGGGCTGGCCAAAACAAAACGCCCGACTGGCGATGGCGGCAATCGGGCAAAACCTGCGGGGGGGCCGCAAACAGGATCACCCTCAACCCGCAGAACCCAAAATGCATATTTCAAAAACCTGGTTTTGCGACCCGCTTGTACCAACCGGCAACGGGTAAGAAAAAAGGGCGGCAGATGGCCGCCGCCCACCGTGCAAATCAGGGCACTTCCTTGTAGCTGATTTCGCGGGAATCGATGCCTGGCCCTGCTTTTTCTCGGCGGATCCTTAACCGGTTTAGGGCATTCACATAGGCCTTGGCCGAGGCGACCACCGTGTCGGTATCCGCTGATTGGCCGGTTGCAATCACCCCATCCTCCTCCAGCCGAACAGATACGGTGGCCTGCGCATCGGTACCCTGGGTCACCGCGTGCACCTGATAGAGCTGCAGGTGAGCCTTGTTGGGTAAAACGGCACGAACCGCCTTGAAAGTCGCATCAACAGGGCCGTCGCCTTGTTCCGTGGCGCTGATCTTTTTGCCGTCTATATCCATCTCGACGGTGGATTCCGCCGGACCGCCCGTGCCACAGGTCACCTTCATCGACACGATCTGTAACCGGTCATGTTTGGCATCCTCGCTGACACCGACTATGGCCAGGATGTCCTCGTCATAGACTTCCTTCTTGCGATCAGCGAGCTCCTTGAACCGCACGAACAGATCCCTGAGCTGGTTGTCCCCGATCTCATAGCCCAGCTGATTCAGCTTATCGCGCAGCGCGGCACGGCCCGAATGTTTGCCCAAAGGCAGACTGGAGCCTGCAAGCCCCACATCCCCGGGCCGCATGATTTCAAAGGTTTCGGCATTTTTCAGCATCCCATCCTGATGGATACCGCTTTCATGGGCAAAGGCGTTTTTGCCTACAACGGCCTTGTTGAACTGAACCGGAAAGCCAGACACGGTCGCGACACGGCGTGAGATGTGCATGATCTTCGTCGTGTCGATCCCGATGGTATATGGCATGATATCGTCGCGCACCTTCAGTGCCATCACCACCTCTTCCAAGGCTGTGTTGCCGGCGCGTTCGCCCAACCCGTTGATCGTGCATTCAATCTGACGCGCACCACCTGCCACAGCGGCCAGCGAATTCGCCGTCGCCATGCCCAGATCGTTGTGGCAATGGGTGGCGAACACAACCTCATCCGCACCCGGCACCTCGGCAATCAGGCGTTTGATCAGACCAGTGCTTTCCACCGGCACGCTATAGCCAACCGTGTCGGGGATGTTGATCGTGGTGGCCCCCGCCCTGATCGCGATCTCGACCACACGGGCCAGGTAATCCCATTCGGTCCGTGTTGCATCCATTGGTGACCATTGGATATTGTCGCACAGGTTGCGGGCATAGGTGACCGTGTCGTGAATGCGGTCGGCCATTTCATCCATTGTCAGGTTCGGAATGGCCCGATCCAGCGGAGAAGTGCCAAT
>JACOMT010000114.1:0-6243 GCA_014623385.1 Paracoccaceae bacterium | reverse complement strand
GACACCGCTTTGAAATCCCCTTCGGAGGCGAAGGGAAAACCGGCTTCGATGATGTCGATGCCCATGTCGTCCAGCAGTTCGGCGATTTCCCGCTTTTCGTCATGGGTCATGGTTGCACCAGGGCTTTGTTCCCCATCGCGCAAGGTGGTGTCAAAGATCACGACGCGATCTTTGTCGGTGGATTGGGTCATGCTGTGTAACTTTCCTATCTGTGTCCCAAGGCCATTGGCGCGCAAGCATCCTCCTCTGAGCGGGCGCGCCGGGTGGCACACTCAGAGGCGAGTCAGGAGCGAGAGTCCAAGCAGCGCCGCCGCCGGACGGATTGACAGAAATAGGATATCGACGTGATGTACCATGGCGTTACCGTATACCGTGGGCGGTCAAAATGAAAAGCCCGAATTTGACCCGTTTTGCAGCAATGCAAAGGCTGAGGCGCGTAAACTCCGATCCGGGTGCTTGAAAAACGGGACCGGACGGCTAGCTGGGCCGTCATGGAAAACGCTTTGATCATTGGGGCCTCGGGCGGTATTGGCTCTGCCATTGCACGGACGTTGCAGGCACGCGGCGTCGCGACCACCGGTTTATCGCGACGTGTTGACGGGCTGGATGTGAGGAACGAAACCTCTGTCGCCGCGAATTTGGGGGCGGTGGAAGGCCCGTTTGACCTGATCTGTATTGCTACCGGTGCACTGGAAATTGCAGGCGCGCGGCCTGAGAAAACGATTAGAGCTGTATCCGCCCGGGCCATGCTGGACCATTTTTCAGTGAATACAGTGGGTCCGGCCCTGGTACTTGGCCATGCGGCGCGATTGTTGCCACGGGACCGGCGCGCGGTATGTGCAGTCCTATCGGCGCGCGTCGGGTCGATCAAGGACAACCGGCTGGGCGGCTGGGTCAGCTATCGGTCGGCAAAGGCAGCGGTTAACCAGGTGGTGCGTTGCGCGGCAATTGAATTGGCAAGGACGCATAAACAGGCGGCGGTTGTATCGTTACACCCCGGTACAGTCGCGACACAGTTTACGGAAAAATACCTGGGCCGTCATCCGGCGGTTTCGCCGGACGAGGCGGCACAAAACCTGCTACGCGTAATCGATGGTCTGACGCCTGACCAAACCGGGCATTTCCTTGACTGGTCGGGGGTCGAGCTCCCCTGGTGACCTGCCTGATCCTGGTTCTGGGCGACCAGCTCAGCGACGGGCTGGCCGCCTTGGGGGCAGGTCATCCGACGCGAGCCGAGGTGGCGCATGAAACCGCTTATATCTCGCATCGCCCCCAAAAGGTCGTCCCTGTCCTATCGGCCATGCACCATTTCGGGGCACGGCTGACCGCCACCGGGTGGCGCGTGCCCTGTACCCCGTTTGATGATCCGTAAAACACCAGATCGATTGGCAGAGAGCTGAAGCATCACACATCCGGGACCGGTGCACAGCCGACTCTGGCAACCGAACCCGGGGAATCGGGGTTGGTCCGGGCGCTGCACAACAGCACACGCGCCATGCCCGGATCAAGGATGACCGGTTTCTCGCCTCTCATTCGCCGTCTGATGCACGGGTGTAAACAGCCATAGCTGGAATTATTTTACCGCGGGATGCGTCGCACAACCGGTTTGCTGATGGACGCTGACAAGCCTGCAGACGGGAAATGGAATTCCGACCATGACAACCGCAAACCGGCATCCGGGATGCATCACGCATGTCCCCATGCGGTTTCAACCCGATGCCCTCACGCGGGATCTGACCCGCTCGGTCGGCCCGGGCCTTGACAACCGGTTCGGGCAAATACAGCCACTCGGCTACTCCATGCCTGCCCAAATTCGGCCATTATCTTAGGGTGTGATACTGCGCGGACACCGGGCTTTTATTCCACACGCTGTTGTCAGCCTGTTACTGGAGCCGGGAGGTTTGTCGCACTACACAAAGCGGGCGTACGAACCGTGACACGCCCGGATCATTCAGTCGAAGGGTTTATTCGCCAGATCATCTGCTGACGGGAATATGTGCGCGGCATCTGTTGCAACACAGGGAAAAATATGTACCCCGAAACGCGCCGGGTCACAGCCGAAGCTTGCCCGCAATGTATTGGGGGTGGAGCCACAAAAATGGCGTGTATAGCTGGAGTGCTGGCGCAAACCGGAAATTAGGCCGGTGCCCATCCGTACCCATCGGATGATGCTGACCGGAGATCTGGCACTGTTGGCCGAGAACGACTCGACACAGCCGCATGAATGGGACCTGTTGGTCTACCGAGTGGCCCGAGATACTGAACCCCACCGGGATGCGCCCGTTTGCCCGTTTGCCGACGGCGTCATTCATCGCGTTGAAACCCTGTTTGTCCAGCGGTGCATATCTCAACCGCATGTCGACCTATTGCAAAACCTGCGAGCATCGCGTGTCCGACCAGCCAGGGGCAAGGGCCTGTGGAGCCGAATAAAGGCCGACCGACGGGCCGGAATCCCGAAACAGGGCGATGTTTGGGTACGGGCGAGGCAGCCCGAGCCGCTATTCACCCTGGTTCAGCGCCCCGTTTTCCCAGTTTCCTCTGCTTTCCTGGCCAGTGGCATAGCGCATCGTACCCTGGCCCTGGCGTTTGCCTTGCCTGAACATTCCTTCATAAACGTCACCATTAGCATAGGTGGCGATGCCCGATCCGCTAATTTCACCGTTTTCCCAGTTACCGATATAGCGGAACCCGTCGGACATGACGATTTCGCCTTTCCCTTCACGCTGACCATTGACGAAACCGCCGGTATAGACCGACCCGTCAGCATAGGTGGTCGTGCCCTCACCATGGCGCTGGCCATCGCGCCATTCGCCTGAATAGATGTAACCATCGGCATAGGTCATGGTGCCAATGCCATGGTTCCGCGCGTTGCGGAACTCGCCTTCGTAGGTGATGCCGTTGGCATATACGGCTCTGCCGGTCCCCTCAATCACCCCGGCGATCCATTCGCCGTCATAGGTGGACCCGTCCGGATAGGTGATTTTGCCCGTGCCATCAGCCAGATCGTCACGGAAATCTCCCTCATAGATCGATCCATCAGGATAGGTGACCCTGCCTTTGCCCCCGATCTGCCCTGCCAGCCACTCACCGGTATAGACATAGCCGTCCGTCCCGGTGAAGTTGCCGCGCCCATGACGGCGGTCATCCAGAAAATCGCCTTCGTACACGTCGCCATTGGCATAGGTGACCCTGCCTTTGCCCTCGCGTTGGCCATTGACCAACGCACCCGTATAAGTATCCCCATTGGGTTGGGTCAGTGTCCCGGTCCCGTCAATCTGACCGTCTTTCCACAGACCGACATAGGTCAGCCCATTGGGCATAATCAGCGTGCCATGGCCTTCGCGTTGGCCGGATACGATGTCACCTTCATAAATTGCGCCATCAGGATAGATGATTTTGCCCACACCATGTTTGACACCGTGCATCCAGTCGCCGTTATAAACATATCCGGTCGAGCTGCGCATCACGCCCTTGCCGTGATGTTGCGCGTTCAAAAAACCGCCTTCGTACACGACACCATTGGCATAGGCCGCAACGCCCTGGCCATTGATCACACCATCGGCCCATTCACCTTCATAAGTGCCACCGTCGGCAAAGACGATCCTGCCGATACCTTCGGGTTTGCCCTTGGCAAAGGTGCCTTCGTAAACTGATCCATTGGGAAAGCGGGCCGTACCGCTACCCAAAATTTCGCCGTCAACCCAATCGCCGGTATATTCATACCCGTTGGGCAAGCGATAGGTGCCAGTGCCATGCTGCAGCCCGCCCCTGAACATGCCTTCGTACACGCCGCCATCCTCATATTGCTTGGTCAGAACTTGACTGTTATCCTGTGCCAGTGCGGTTGTTCCAACACAGGTCGCCAAGAGTGCCATGATTATCCGCAATGTCATTTTGTGCTCCACCAACCCCGGTCTTCCTGCTCTGCCGTGAACAGCCACAAAGTTAAGCGCGGGTGCGCGTTTGGGCAACGGCTTCTGCCGCGTCACCCTTTCCCCCCGCGACCAACCTGCTACATGGCCTCGGGCACTTTGCGTACGAGGGCAACATGGCCGACCGTTTTCGCGTGACACTGGCACAGCTTAACCCGATCGTCGGTGATATTTCGGGCAATGCCACAAAAGCACGCATAGCCTGGGCCGAAGGCAAAGCCGCCGGGGCTGATATCGTTGCGCTGCCCGAAATGTTCATCGCGGGCTACAATACCCGGGATCTGGTCATGAAGCCAGCCTTTCACACCGCCGCAATGCAGGCCTGTCGCGACCTTGCAGCCAGCTGTGCCGACGGTCCGGTGCTGGCCATCGGATGCCCCTGGTTTGAGGGGGTAGAGCTTTATAATGCCTATCTGATCCTGAAAAACGGACGGGTCGGGACGGTCGTCATAAAACACCATCTTCCCAATGAAACCGTGTTTGATGAGGTGCGGATTTTCAGCTCTGGTCCTTTGGCAGGTCCCTACAGTGTTGGGAACACGCGGATCGGTTCGCCAATTTGCGAGGATGCCTGGTACCCGGATGTGGCCGAAACGCTGGCCGAAACCGGTGCCGAATTCCTGTTGGTACCCAATGGGTCGCCCTATTACCGCGGCAAGTTCGAGACCCGATTGAACCACATGGTGGCCCGCGTCGTGGAAACCGGCCTGCCACTGGTTTACCTGAACATGGTTGGCGCACAGGATGACCAGGTTTTTGACGGTGGAACCTTTGTGCTGAACCCTGGTGGAGCGCTGGCAATGCAGATGCCGCTATTTGATGAGGCGATTGCCCACCTGGATCTGGAAAGGACCGGGGCGGGGTGGCACGCGATACCGGGCGAAAAACACGTTTACGCGGATGACTGGGAACAGGATTACCGCGTGATGTTGATCGCTCTTCGCGACTATATGGCCAAGTCGGGTTTCAAAAAGGTTCTGTTGGGGCTGTCGGGCGGTGTTGATTCGGCACTGGTGGCGACAATTGCGGTGGATGCCCTGGGCGCTGACAATGTGCGCTGTGTGATGCTGCCATCGGAATACACCTCGCCCGAGGCGTTAGAGGATGCCGACGCAGCGGCCAGGGCGCTGGGATGCCGGTATGACTATGTCCCCATATCCGAAGGCCGTGCTGCAATCACCAATACGCTAAAGCCGTTGTTTGCCAACCTCGATGCCGGATTGGCCGAAGAGAATATTCAATCCCGCCTGCGCGGCCTGTTATTGATGGCGATGTCCAACACGTTCGGGGAAATGCTATTGACCACAGGCAACAAATCCGAAGTGGCGGTTGGGTATGCCACAATCTATGGTGATATGGCGGGGGGCTATAATCCGATCAAGGATCTGTACAAAACCCGGATTTTTGAAACCTGTCGCTGGCGCAATGTCAATCATCGCAATTGGATGATGGGGCCAACAGGGGCTGTGATCCCCCAACGGATCATAGATAAACCCCCCAGCGCCGAATTGCGCGCAAACCAGAAAGACAGCGACAACCTGCCGGATTACCCCGAACTCGACGCAATCTTGGACATTCTGGTGGACCGGGACGGATCAATTGCCGATTGCGTGGCCGCTGGATTCGCGCGCGATACCGCCAAAAAGGTAGAACACCTGCTTTATATGAGCGAATATAAAAGGTTTCAGTCCGCCCCCGGTGCCCGGCTGACCAAGCGGGCCTTTTGGCTTGACCGGCGCTATCCGATCATCAATGGCTGGCGCGACCCCAGCTAGCTGGACCCGCAATTCCATGTGGCGTTGCGAACGTCCCGTTCAAAAGACCGCTGCGTGAGCGCGTGATGTTCGGCGAACGCTTCAATTGGGCCATTCTGCCCAGTCTGCTGGCCTTACATCGGGCAAAGCGTTTTTGGTGGTCTGGTTTTATGCGATTGCCGGTGTTTGCGGGGTGAGGGTGATCTTGTTTGCGGTGCCATGCGGGTTCTGCCCGATTGCCACCATAGTCAGCTGGGCGTTTTGTTCTGGCCAGCCCCTGAACTATCGGGCGGTGCTTCATCATGCCCAGGCATTGCTCAATCCCCGCAAGCGGCGTTTGAAGATCAGCCTGCCCCCGCGTTTTTTCCCAAACCCGCAGGGGCCGATGACGGGCGGCTTTTCGCACATAATCTGGTCAAGGTAGCGACTGCGCAGGGCGTCCGGTTGGCCTTGCTGGCACAGACCTTGTCGGCCAATATGAGCCTGCGCGTTGGCCCCTTCGATCATGGTATCAAACCCGGGGCTCCCGGCCCGGTTCGCAGGTGCCCGTGTGGACC
>JACOMT010000113.1 GCA_014623385.1 Paracoccaceae bacterium | reverse complement strand
AGTCCACTGGTGCGTCAATCCCGGTCAGAACGTCGTCTGCGCCGATCCGAACCGCGTTCGACACGAACCGCGCGACAACAGGCCCAGCAAACCACCCCTCCAAGGGCATTCCGGGTTGATGGTTTGTCCGCAATCCTCCAGTTATGCAGAGGTCTTGTTAGTGGTCATTGACAGCGCAGCCCGGGCTGTTCATTCGGGCCTTCAATGCCAGAACAGCGGCCAACGTGCGACGCGTTCCGCGTGATCCGTAGTGGGCCTGTCCGATCCGCATTCAGAGACGGTACGCACGAACAATGGCAAGGGCGTTCACGGATCGGCATCGACCACCGCCTCACCCCACCGAAATTTCCCCGGACCAACGGCATAGCAGAGCGCGAGGGTGGCCGTATCGGGGCGGTCCTGCAAGCCGTCGTTTCCAATCGGGTGCGGCATTGGAGCCCACGCTCCACCGCACTATGTCCGGTTTTGCAACCAGCAGCTCCCCCAATCGGCCCCGGGAAGCAAAACGCCATTGCAGACGATGAAAAACCGGCACAAACTCAAACCGGAATTGTTCCAGAAACAATCCTATCACTTTTCGGGATGGGACAGGTAGTATATTTTGCGAATAATACCGCCAGGGTTGATTTGTCGAGTACTGGATTTGTGACTGAGATCGCCGTTGTGAATATTTTGAACGTCTACAAACCGTGCCGGGTTGGCGACACGATCAACCTATCGTCCAGCAGTATTGATATTTCGGACATTCCCAACAACTGCGACGGCAGTAGAGGTGGGTGCGTCCGCCGAGAATATCCAGATTCTATCAATCGCAGATTTGGTGGCTTTTATAGTTCAATTCTCTCAAATTCTGCGGATGAAGCTATTTCATTTATCACGTCGGCGTAATTTATAAAAACGCGTACATGGATGGGATCGAGGTCGAAGATAAATTGGCCTATCGAGCAGATTGGTTTGCCATCGAATTCGTCAGAAACCATCGGCGACTTTTATTCGGATGAGCACATGGTCAACGATGGTGACGATATCTTTTTCGTGAAACCTTGGGTTTTTTGAGCATATCAGTGATTTGAAGCTACAAGCTTATCCGGGTCATTATCACTACTCATATAAGGATAAAACCAGAAATTTCGAGGGTGCAAGTTCGATTATTGTAGGTGCGTGCTGGTGCTTCTAAAGTCTTTTCTGGACTCTAGAGTCGGCATGCGACGGAATGCTGCATGTCTTTGTCTTTATGATTAGAATGCCCTTGCACAGCCCGACGTAACCCAATAGAAGGTTACAAATTTGACTAACGCACCGGGCTGGTGCGTTCTGGGCTTATGGGGAAGACTAGATGCAGCTCATCGAAACGCTGAACGAAGGTCTAAAACGTGGTTATGAGATCACGATTACTGCGGACGAATTGGATGCCAGGGTGAATGAAAAACTGGTTGAAGCGCAGCCAGACTTCGAAATGAAAGGCTTTCGCAAAGGCAAGGTGCCGCTGCCGCTGCTGAAAAAGCGGTTTGGCCAGAGCTTGCTGGGCGAAGTGATACAGGAATCCGTTGATGGCGCGATGTCCAAGCATTTCGAAGACAGCGGTAACCGTCCGGCGTTGCGACCCGAGGTCAAAATGACCAATGAGGGCCGGAACGCAGGTGGCGACATGCAAGTCGCAATAACCTATGAAGTGCTGCCCGTGATCCCTGAGGTCGACCTGAAATCCATTTCCCTGAAGCGGCTGGTTGCCAAGGTGGATGAGGCCGCAGTGGACGAGGCACTGGGCAATCTGGCCGAGACGGCACAGCGCTTTGAGTCCCGCGAGGCTGGTGCCAGGGCCGAGGATGGCGATCAGATCGTGATGGACTTTGTGGGCCGTGTCGACGGGGAGGCGTTCGACGGGGGGGCGGCGGATGACTATCCGCTGGTCCTAGGCTCGAACAGCTTTATGCCTGACCTCGAAGAGCAACTGGTTGGTGTCGTCACCGGGGAAGAGAAGGATGTGACCATCACCTTCCCAAGAGACTATAAGACCGAAAATTTGGCCGGGAAAGAGGCGGTCTTTTCCTGCATAATCAAGAATGTAAAAAAACCGGTTGCGGCAGAGCTTGATGACGTGCTGGCTAGGAAATTTGGTGCCGAGGATCTGGCCGGGCTGAAAACGCAGATCGGCGAGCGGCTAGAGGCAGAGTATGCGGGTGCGGCCCGTGCCGTGATGAAGCGGGAATTACTGGACAAGCTGGACGAGCTAGTGGCATTCGACCTGCCGCCGTCGTTGGTAAAGGCCGAATCTGGTCAGATTGCGCGTCAGCTGTGGCACGAAGAAAATCCCGAAGTCGAAGAGCATGACCGCCCGGACGTCGAACCGACGGATGAACATAACATCTTGGCCGAACGCCGCGTGCGGTTGGGCCTGTTGCTGGCCGAGCTGGGGCAGAAAGCCGAGGTTGAGGTGACTGATTCCGAAATGAACCGGGCAATAATGAACCATGCGCGCCAATATCCGGGGCAGGAACGTCAGTTCTTTGAATTCGCTCAGCAAAATCAGCAGATCCGGCAACAGCTGCGTGCGCCTATCTTTGAAAGCAAGGTCGTCGACTATATCATCGAATTAGCGGAAGTGACCGATAATGAGGTGTCCAAGCACGACCTACAAAAGGCGGTTGAGGCGCTGGGAGACGGCTAAGCCCGCAACTGGTTTGGATATTTGGTCCGCCCCGACCACCTGGGGCGGCCTTCTTCTTTGGTCGCTATCGCAGACCAGTTTCCTCTAACATACCGCGACGTTTGGCCTCATAATAATAGCCGCGCGCATACCATCCCACCGCTTCGGCCTCATCCCCGTCCGAGACCAGCCATGCGCCGCGCAGGTATTTGACCGCGTATTTCAGATTGGTGTCGGCATCCAGCAAACCTTTTGGTGTGCCCCGATATCCCATGATCCAGGCGGTGTCGGGATGGATTTGCAAAAGGCCAATATAGGGATCATTGCGGGCCCAGGGGCGGTGTGTGCTCTCCCGGACGGCGACCCTATGCACCAGCGACCGGGGTACTTCGTAGTAATCCGCCCAATAGTTGATTTTGGACCGCAACTCCGGCGTTTCGTTGGGGTAGAGTGGGGGTTCGGATGATCGTTCCCTACGACGCTCCCGCCTGCCACAGGCAACCAAAGGCAGGACCAGCAGGGAAAGCGTACTGCGGCGGGTAAGCATGGTTCTGTACCTGTTCGTTTTTCCAGGTTCTGGAACCTTAATGGCAAAGGGCTGCCGATGAACAGGGGGTCATTTTGGCAAAGCGGTTTTTAAAACCTGAAGAAAAGTGCCCGCCGATGCCGATTGTGGTGGGCACTTTCGTGTTGATCGGTGACAGCTCGGATTAATTGGTGTTTTCCTTGCTTGTTATGGCATCGCTGCTGCCATCTGCGGGGGCCGGGTCTTCGTCCGAAGCGGCCGAACCGATATCGGCAAAGAGTTCCGCGATTTCGAATTCTGCTGCGGCTTCTTCTTCGGTGGCTAGTTCTTGGATCGATTTGCCCGAGGTTTGCAGTTGGGCCTCTTCTTCGGAACGTGCGACGTTCAGTCTGATGTCCACGGCCACTTCAGGGTGCAAAACGACCGAAACGGTGTGCAGGCCCAGTTCCTTAATCGGGGAGGTCAGGACAATCTGTTTTTTGTCGACTGCGAACCCTTGGGTGGTGGCAACCTGGGCGGCGTCCCGCGGCGTCACAGAGCCATAGAGCACACCGGTATCTGATGCTGATCGAATCACTATAAACTGTCGCCCGTCCAGGTGTTCGGCCAGAACCTCGGCCTCTTTCCGGGTTTCCAGGTTACGGGCTTCCAGCCGGGCTTTCTGTGCTTTGAATTGGGTGATGTTGCTGTCTGACGCAGTAAGTGCCCTGCCTTGCGGCAACAGAAAATTGCGGGCATAGCCCGGCTTCACATCTACCACGTCACCCATTTGGCCCAGCTTGGCCACGCGTTCAAGAAGGATCACTTGCATCGGTTTCTCCTTACTTCCTTAACGGCGTAGGGCAAAAGCGCAAGGAAGCGGGCGCGTTTGATCGCACGGGCCAGTTCGCGCTGTTTCTTGGCCGAGACAGCGGTAATCCGCGACGGCACAATTTTGCCACGCTCGCTGATATAGCGCTGCAGCAAACGGGTATCTTTATAGTCGATCTTGGGTGCATTGTCGCCCGAGAAGGGGCATACTTTGCGACGGCGGAAAAATGGTTTTATGGCCATAACTCAGCCTCCTTTCTATTAGCGATTAACGGCGTTCCCGGCGGTCTTCTCGGTCGTCGCGTTTTTGCATTTGGATTGATGGGCCTTCGGCGTGGGCATCGACTTTGATGGTCATAACGCGCATCACATCCTCGTGCAGGTGCATAAGGCGTTCCATTTCCTGAACGGCTGGTGCCGACGCGTTGGTTTTCATGAACGCGTAATGGCCCTTGCGGTTCTTGTTGATCTTATAGGTCATTGGTTTGAGGCCCCAATATTCTTGATCAATGACCGTACCACCGTTGTCCAGCAGAACTGAGGTGAAGTGTTCAATCAGGCTTTCGGCCTGTGCGCTGGACAGGTCCTGGCGCGAGATAAAGACATGCTCGTAAAGCGGCATGTGAGCTCCATTTATGTCAAGGCGCATTTCAAAGGTCGGGCCAATCGCCTTCCTCAGCCCAACCACAAGAGACTGCGCGGGTTGCAAGTCTGCGGAAAGATATGCCCCTATACCACGGTTCAGCGGCTGTAACAAGGGGCGGATAGTGCGAAGCAAATACAATCTGCCCGCGAATTACCCGTGTGCTGCCCGAATCCTGACAGGATGTTAATGGTAAAGACCTCTGCGTGACAGCGTGATGTTCGGTGGAAGCTTTGATTTGACCATTCTATCCGGTCCGCTGGCCTTAACCGGCCTTATATCGGGCAAAGCGGTTTTGGTGGTTTGGTTATGCGAAGGTGATCTTGTTTGCGGCTCCCCGCAGGTTCTGCCTGATCGCCGCCATCGCCAGTTGTGCCGTTTTTTTGGCCAGCCCGAACTATCGGGCGGTGCCTCATCGTGCCAAAGCATCGCTCAATCCCTCAAGCAGGCGCTTGGAGATCAGCCTGCCCCCGCGTTTTCCTGGGCACGCAGGGATCGATGACGAGCGGCCGTTCGCAGATCCCGTCACGGTGGCGCGACCACGCAAGGGCACCCGGTTGGCCTTGGTGCACAGGCCCTGTCAGCTCATACCCGCCTGCGCGTTCGCCCCCTTGACCATGGTATCGAATTCAGGGCTCCCGGCCCGGTTCGCAGGTGTGGTATTGAACTTGTCGATGAAGCCTTCCTCGTCCAAAAACCCACCATCAGACAGCGCGGTGACTGAGGGCCCCCACTGGCTGTTATCCGTTACTGTATTCACCCGGAACTCGGGTTCCTCCGCAAACCCGTTTGCGACCGTGCTGTTTAGATTCAGGTTTACCACCACCGCGTCAGAACCGACATAGGACGCCCTTGTCATCGCCCGCGCCACCGTGTCCAGCACATCCGCACCGGAACCGCCGGTTAACGTGTCGACACCGTCAAGCCCGGTCAGCGTGTTTGCGGCTGCATTCCCGGTCAGGGTATCGCCCATGGGCGGAACCGATAGCGGTGCTCACGCCATCCGGCAGGTCAGCCTGATGCCCATAGCTGCGCGTTCATAGGTCACCGTGTCTGCGACACCGTCGTTGGCCTTGTCCACGATCTGGCCAATGCGGCGATCATCGGTGCCATCCAGGTCCCGATCCTTGGTCTGGCCGTTGCGTTTGCCATCGTCGTTGAACGTATAGGTTATGCGGCGGTCATCGGTACCGTCCAGGTCCCGGTCCACCAGGTCGCCGATGCGCTGGCTATCCTGGTCCGTCACATAGGTTATCTGCACATCCGGGTTACCGTCGCCGTCCTTGTCCAGGGTATAGCCGACACGCTGACCATCCTGAATTATATAGGTTTTCTTCTTGGGGGTTGCGGGGGAAGTAGTCGTCATCGTGTTCTTCTCCTGCTGCGGATGCAGTTGCGCAATCCGGGTCTTTTGCGCATTATCCCCTAACATACGGGACAGGGGTGGCCGGGCCAAAGGGGCGATTTGCAAAAGCTCCAAGTGCAATGTTGTGTCAATTCCACTGCCAATCCCGCTGCTGTCAATCCCGCTGCCAAAATACAAGGCGGGATCAAGTTGCCACCTGCGCGGACCCGGTACCGCCCCGGCCAGAGATTGCCCAGCGGAAAGCTGATGGCGTCGAAGGG
>JACOMT010000112.1 GCA_014623385.1 Paracoccaceae bacterium | reverse complement strand
ACCAGTGTGGCGTCGATGATCACCGCTTCGGCCCGTGCTCCTCGATCTGACGGCAAACCCCGGTCAGAAGATCATCACAGGTTGCGAAAACGGCAACGGGTCGTCGCATCGGGCACAGGCGCAAAGAGGTCGTGACCGCAACACAGATGGAATCCAACCACCGTTGAGGGTCCCACGCCAGCTTTGGGGTGCCACTGCCCGATCAGCAGACACTTGAGGCGGACCATCAGATCATACCCCTGATGCCCCCAGGTGCGTCCCAAAGCGCGCTTGCATGTTGGCGAACACCACCGCCAGCCCACTGGTATATCAATCCTGGTCAGAACGTCGTCTGTGCCGATCCGAGAACCGCGTTCGACACACGAACCGCGCAAAAGCAGGTGCATCAAACCACCCCTGAAAACCTCCCAGCAGCATACCGGATTTATGGTTTGTCCGCAACCCTCCAATTATGCAAAGGTCTTTATAATTTAATATAAAGGGCCCCTATGTTTCAAAAACACGGGACCCAGCTTTTTTAGTCCTCCAGACTCACCGCGACAAAGCGCGGTTCACCCGCACGACGCACTCGCAGCAGCAAAGATTTGCGCCCGGCTTCGCGTGCTTCATCAATTCGGTTTTCTAGGGCATCCAGGTCCGACACCTTTTGTTGACCCGCCTCGGTAATCAGGTCACCGGTCCGCAAGCCCTTTTCATAGGCTTCCGACATCTCGTCGATATCGATGACGAACAAACCGGTCATGCTGTCACTGATTCCCATTTCTTCTCGCAACTCATCGGTCAGGATGCTGATGGTCATGCCCAGTACCTCTTTGGTGCTTTCGCCACCGCCATCATCCTGCATCGCAGTCGGTACGGCATTTTCCGCGTCTTCACGGCGGCCCAGGGTCACCAAAAGTGTCTGTGTGCCACCCTCGCGAAGCACAACCACGCGAACCGATTTACCCACGGGCGTGTTGCCGACCTGGCGCACCAGGCCACGGGTGTCTTCGACATCAACGCCATCAAAAGACAGAATCACATCGCCCGCTTCCAGACCTGCCTCTTTCGCCGGGCCATCCGGCACGTCGGAGATTAGCGCACCGGCCACTTTGTCCAGACCAATGGCCTCGGCCACATCCGGTGTCACATCTTGGATGCGCACGCCCATCCAGCCGCGACGGGTTTCTCCGAACTTCCGCAACTGGTCAACCACATTGTTAACCACATTCGACGCCATGGAAAAGCCGATGCCAATTGACCCGCCACTGGGCGATAGGATCGCCGTGTTCACACCAATCACATCACCGTCCATATTGAAGAGCGGTCCGCCCGAGTTACCCCGGTTAATGGCCGCATCGGTCTGTATGTAGTCGTCATAGGAACCGCTCAGCGCGCGGTTGCGGGCCGATATGATGCCTGCGGTCACCGAAAAGCCCTGACCCAGCGGGTTGCCCACGGCCATGACCCAATCTCCAACCAGTGCCTCGTCACTGTCGCCGAATTTCACGAATGGCAACGGCTCATCCGCTTCGACCTTTAGCAAGGCTATATCTGTTTTTGGATCACTGCCAATCACAGTCGCTTCCAGTTCATCACCCTCAAAGAATTCTACCAAGATCCGATCCGCCGATTCGATTACGTGGTTGTTGGTCACCACATAGCCGTCTTCGGAAATCAAAAAGCCTGAACCAAGGGCTGACGACCGCCGCGGACGCTTGCCGTCATTGCCGTTTCGGTCCTGGAACTCGCGAAAGAAATCCTCGAATGGAGAGCCTTCGGGCACGATGCCTTGGGGGCCTGTGCGGCCTTCGATCATGGTCGACGTGGTGATGTTCACAACCGACGGGCTGACTTGTTGGGCCAATGTTGCCAGGCTATCGGGCCGTGCCTGGGCCATTAGAGCATGCGTGCAGAAAAAGGCCAAAGCTAGCGTAATGAGCCAAACAGCGCGCAGCGTTGGTGGCGCGATTATTGGCCTGTGTGCCAAGGTAAGTGGTTTAGGCTGCATCCTCATCTCCTATTCCAAGGTCATTTTTGGTTGGGGCAGGACAGCTGCACCCATGCAGCCCTCATCTAGTGTTGCCGAACATCCATAATAAAGGGTCAAGCACTGTAATTCTGTCAATTGACTGTGAAAGCTCTGTCACATTTCCCGGGCCACAGCGTCGTGAAAAAATTGATGTGCAAGTAATATACTAGAGTCAGACCACTGACGACGACAAGCACGCCGAACAGACACCGTTCTGATCTGGTCCTTATGGCGTATGCAACGCCACCAGCAACCGTTCAATAAACGAAGGGGCCAGTACTCAGACTGGCCCCTAATATCACTGGGACAATCCCCAATGCCACTATGATTGCTGTGATCAATCCGATGCCCTCACGGTGGCATCATTGTTTACACGGGTTTCCACCTCTTCCTGTGCCTCGCTCGCGGCGACTGTGGCGTCCAGTGTTTCTAGGGGCGCTGTAAACGCAGTCGCCTCTTGCGTATGCACAGCAGAAGAAGAAAGAGGCACGATCGCAGATGCATGTTCCGGACGTTTACCCGTTGGCGATTTGAGGTAATTGAAGAATTCGCTGTCAGGGCTCAACACCATTGACGAATTCTCACCGCGCAGCGCGCGCTGATAGGCCTTCAGCGACCGGTAGAATTCAAAGAATTCTGGATCGGCACCAAAGGCCCGGGCAAAGATTGCGTTGCGTTCAGAATCGGCCTCACCACGGATAATCTCTGCCTCGCGGCGTGCTTCGGATGTGAGTTCCACAACCGTTCTGTCGGCCTGGGCGCGAACCCTTTGCGCGGCTTCGCTACCACGTGCACGTTCGTCTGTCGCCTCGCGTTCCCGCTCTGCGCGCATCCGGGCGAACGTTGCGTCCAGGTTTTCCGTCGGCAGGTCGGTCCGCTTCAACCGCACATCGATCAGCTCCAGCCCAATTTTCTGGGCGTCGTCATAAGCCACGTTGCGAATCCGCAGCATCAGCGCGGCCCGGTCAGAGCTGAGGATATCATTCGAGGTTACCTTACCAACGATTTTCAGAGTATGCGACCGTAAAGAGCTGTCCAGAAGGTCACCGGCCTTCTGAATGGCCCGATCCCCGCTGACACCAGTCGCCAGGCGCAACTGTTTCACGTCGGAAATGCGATACCGTGCAAAAGCATCAATGACCAATCGGCGCTCATCCAGCGGCGTAACCTCTAGCGGGTCAATATCGCGGCTTAGGATACGGTTATCATACCGCGCCACCGAATCGATCAGCGGCACCTTGAACGCTAACCCCGGTGTTTCAACCGTGTTCACAACCCGACCAAACCGCAGGACCAGTGCCCTTTCACGCTCGTCTACGATAAATATCGAAGACACAATCACTATCAACGTTACGATAGAGACAAGGATCGGCAAAAGATAAGCCGTGAAACGCATCAGTTTGTCCCCCCTGCGGTCGTGTTCCGACGCAATTCGTTCAGCGGCAGATACGGCACAACGCCATTTGCACCACCGTTCCCGTTCACGTCACCATCCAGAATGATTTTGTCTACATCACCCAGAACCTGCTCCATGGTTTCTAGGTATAGACGTTTGCGCGTGACGTCCGGTGCTTTGAGGTATTCTTCCAAAACTGCACTAAATCGGCTTGCTTCACCGGTCGCCTCGTTCACGACCTGTGCGCGATAGGCTTCAGCCTGTTCCAATATCTGCGCCGCTTCACCGCGTGCTTCGGCAAGAACCCGGTTGGCATAGGCATCCGCCACGTTTTGCAGGCGGTCACGTTCTTGCTCGGCTGCCTGAACATCGCGGAAGGCGTCGATTACCGGTGTCGGCGGGTCGGCCTTGTTAAAGTTCACGCGAACAATGTTCACGCCACTGTCGTACGTGTCAAGCGTCGATTGGATCAGTTCCTGTAACCGTTCGGCAATCGTACCTCGATCTCGATTGAGGATCGGGGCCAGTTCGGATTGGGCGATAATCTCGCGCATGGCCGATTCCGACACCGCGCGAATGGTGGGTCCCGGTTCACGCAGGTTGAACAAAAAGTTTGCCGCATTCGAAATGTTCCAAACCACTTGGAAATCAATGTCGACGATGTTTTCGTCCCCAGTCAGCATCAGACCTGCATCGCCGCCGCGCGCACCTGTCCCGATATCTTCGGTTTGTTCCCGCGTGACCGGGATGACCTCCGCCGTGACCAACGGCCAAGGGGCAAAGTTCAGACCCGAATAGCCGATCTCGGAAAACTCACCCAGGAACAATTCAACCGACTGCTCGTCGGTCCGAACCGCGTAAAAACTAGCCATCCCCCACCACAAAACCAGCACTGCCACGCCACCCAGCACCAAGGTGCCGCGTGTAAATTGGGGACCGCCGCCCGACCCGCGGCCTGTATTGCCGCCAGAGCCGCCACGCCCGCCCATCAGTACGCGCAGCTGTTCCTGGCTCTTTTTCACCAACCCATTGATTTCGGGGATCTGATGTCCGTCGCCTTGCGGTCCACGAGTGCCGCCGCCATTACCCGAGCCATTGTTGCCTCTGTTTCCCCCTCCGGAGGAACCACCGCCCCCCCAAGGACCGCCATTTATTCCTGACATCGCGTGATTTTCCCCTGTTATTGTATCGCAGGTGCCGCTGCGTTGATTGTAACCTGTGGGTTTTTCGCCTGGAAATCAAGCTCTCCGCGATAATGTTCGCATGGTTACAAGCTCTTCGGACATGGTGGGGTGAACCGCAACCGTCCGATCAAAATCTTCCTTGGTAGCACCCATTTTGACAGCAATCCCGGCGAGCTGGATCATTTCTCCCGCCGCCGGTGCGACGATGTGACAGCCCAAAACTTTGCGCGTTGTCTTGCTGACGATTAGTTTCATCAAAACTTGATCGAGTCGCCCGATAAACGAGGTCTGCATAGCACGGAACGATGTGGCATAGACATCAATCGGTCCCTGCTTGGTGGCGGCCTCTTCGGAAAGGCCAACGGTACCCATTTCCGGCTGAGTAAAGACAGCCGAAGGGACCAGGTCGTGGTCCACGGGGGTGGGGTAGCCCTTGAACACCGTTTCGACAAACGCCATGCCTTCGTGGATTGCAACCGGGGTCAAGTTCATCCGGTTCGTCACATCGCCGATGGCATAGATCGACGGCACTGCGGTTTGGCTGTAGTCGTCGACGACGATTTCGCCGTCACTGCCCAATTCAACCCCAATGTCTTGCATGCCCATGCCGTCAGTGTTCGGTTTCCTGCCTGTGGCCAGCAGAACCTTGTCAAACAGCCGCTCATCCCCATTGGTCGCCTTGACCCGGATTTGATCGCCCTCTTGGCGCATCTCCAGGATGTTGGTGCCAGTGCACATCCTGACGCCATTCTGGCTCATTTCGGTTGCAACCAGGCATCGCGCCTCGTCATCAAAGCCGCGCAGAATCTGGGCACCGCGATAGTACAGGGTTACGTCAACGCCCATACCGTTCATCACGCTCGCGAATTCACAAGCGATATACCCGCCGCCCAAAATCAGCATGGATTTGGGCAACTGATCCAGGTGGAATATATCGTTGGAGGTTATGCCCAGTTCAGCCCCAGGAAAGTTCGGTTTGACAGGGCGACTGCCTGTGGCGACCAGGATATGTTTAGCGGTTTTGGTCTGGCCATCGGCCAGTTCGACCGTATGTGCGTCCTTGACGGTGGCCCGCATGTCAAAGGTTTCAACGCCCGAGCCGGACAACAGCTTGCGATAGACACCTTCCAGACGGTCCAGTTCCCTTTCTAACTGCGGGTGGAATTTAAGCCAGTCGAACCCCTCCACTGTCACGTTCCAGCCATAGCTGCGCGCATCTTTGATCAATTCACGATAGCCACTGGCAAAGACCATCAGTTTTTTTGGCACACAACCCCGAATGACGCATGTGCCACCGTACCGGTCCTTTTCCGATAGCGCGACCTTGGCACCGGTTTCCGCCGCCGCCACACGCGCCGCACGCACACCGCCCGAACCACCACCAATGACGAATAGGTCGTAGTCAAAGCTCATTTGTTTGATCCCAATCTAAGACCTCTGCATAATTTAGAGATTAGAGGATTGCGAACAAACCATCAACCTATGCTTTTGGGGGCTTTAAGAGGTGGTTTGATGCATCTGTGTTTTTGCGCGGCTCGTGTTGAACGCGGATCGGTGCAGCCGACGTGCTAAGCAATATTGACGTCCTAATAGACTGGCGGCCTAATAGACTGGCGGCGGGTGTTCGCCGACATGCAGCCGACATGCAAGCGTGCGCTGGGGTGTGCCGGGATCGGGCCA
>JACOMT010000111.1:5558-11831 GCA_014623385.1 Paracoccaceae bacterium | reverse complement strand
AACAAGGTCGAATGCGGCATCCACACCCAGATCAATCCCGACAACCAGCCGGTATTTTAACTTTTAGCCCAGCGCCTTGTGCAGCAACTCGTTAACGACCCTGGGATTAGCCTTGCCGTCCATCGCTTTCATGGTCTGGCCAACGAAAAAGCCGAACAATTTGTCCTTGCCGCACTTATATTCTTCCACCTTGTCGGCGTTGGCGGCCAGCACATCGGCGATCACCGGCTGCTGTTCCATTGCAAGTGCCTGTAAATCGTTCCGCTGGTGTCCCAGCCATTCCGTGAATGCGTCGAGCGAGTTCCAATTCGGCAAATCCTGATCCATAGGCGCGTTGCTCTTTTCAGCCAGGCCTCGAAAGATGTCCGGCGTTGACACCGCGATACGTGGGTTGACCAAAACCACCTCCATATCGGGCAGATCCGGCAGACGCGTGATCTGGTCGCCGACCCCCTGCATACGCAAGGTCTGGCCAATCATGCAGACCGGCACATCCGCGCCCAGGTCCACCGTGGCTTCGGGAAGTGGCAAGTCCACATCCCACAACATCGACAGGGCCCGCAATGTCGCGGCAGCATCCGCTGACCCGCCGCCAATGCCCGCCGCCACAGGTAATTGCTTGTCCAGATGGATTGCCGCACTGCGCTGTGGTCCCAGGAAATTGGCCGCACGTAGCACCAGATTGCTGTGGCCTGTTGACAGATATACGGCCTGGGGACCACCAATGGTCAGGCTCAGCACCGGACAGGGTGCTACGGTGATCTGATCTCCAATATCGGCAAAGGCGACCAGGCTGTCCAGCAAATGGTACCCATCCGCGCGCCGACCCGTCACATGCAGGGTCAGGTTCAGCTTGGCCGGGGCAAAAATGTCAACTGTCGTCATTGACGAAGCTGAGCGGCGGTGCGCCTTCTTCGGCCAAGACCTGATCCAGGCCGACGTCCAGCTTGCGGCGGATGCGGTCCGGGTCTACCTCGCCACTCGTGTCTTCGGGATTGATGAAAGACAGCGCACGTTTCCATTGGAATTCCGCCTCGCGATACCGCCCAACGGCCCAATAGACATCGCCTAGATGGTCATTCACCACCGGATCAACCGGCATCAGCGCGACCGCCTTTTCCATATGGGCAACGGCCTCCTGGAACCGGCCCAGCCGATACAGAACCCAGCCGAGGCTGTCGACTATGTACCCGCTATCGGGGCGCGCGGCCACCGCGCGCTCGATCATATCCAGTGCTTCCGGCATCTTGATCTGTTTTTCGACCAGCGAATATCCCAGATAGTTCAGCACCTGCGGCTGATCCGGGTTCAGCACCAACGCGGCACGAAAATCAGCCTCTGCCGCGTCCCAATTGTCCAGGCGTTCGTGGCTGATTCCGCGTGCATAGTACAAAAACCATTCGGCCCGGTCGCCCGCTTCGGTATAGTCGAGCGCCGCGTCATAGGCAGAGATGGCTTTTTCATAATTTTTCTGCTGGCGATGAATGTTACCCAATGCGGAATAGACCGCAGGCAGGCGCGGATTGTCCCGTGCCAATTGTTCCAGCACTTCGATGGCTGCCGCCGGTTTTCCGTCGCGGCGTAAAACCTCGGCCCGGCCAAGCTCTGCCGCGCTGAAATCGGGGCTTTCCGGCGGTATCTTTTTGTATGCGGCCACGGCCAAATCAAACTGGCCCAAACCTTCCAACAGATTTGCCACCAATAGCACCGCATCAATGTGATCCGGACGCAAATATTCCGCAACACGGGCGTAGAGCAACGCATAGTCATCCGCAGCCTCACCGTTAAGCGCCGCACCGATGGTAAAAAACACCTCGGACATGCCGTCCTGCACGCTGCGGATATGGCTAAAGGGCAGCTGTTCGCCGGTCGCCAGCCGGTCTGCGACAACCGTCAAACCGGGGTCAAAGACCGACCCGAACGCATCCGCCAAAAGGCCAAGCGCCTCATCGTTCTGGCCCAGTTGCGACAGGATTTCCGCCCGTGCCACGACGCCTCGGCGTGTCATCATCGCGGGTCCTGATTGCGGTTCGGCATAGATCGCCTCGGCGGCTTCGAAATCACCGACCATGGCCAGTGCCATTGCCTTGTGCAACATCGCAAAGCTGCGCAGGCTGTTCTGTTCGGCAACTTCGTCAAACATGGCCAGTCCCTGTTGGACCGAACCGGTACCAAAATGTGCCCAGGCACGTAGCAGCCCATCGGCCAATGGCCCGATCCTTTTGGTCTGCGGGTCCTGGCCCAACAGCGTTTGATAATCAGAGTCCTTGATAAGGTGGGCGGTCAGGATCATATGTGCCGCCTGGTTGCGCAGGCCATGCGCTTCCATGACCCGGGCGATGGCAACACCGCGTTCCAGACGTCCCAGGGCCAGGTGGGCCAGCACCGCATTTTCCATCAGCTGCGGATTTCCCGTATCGCGCCCTAGTGCCTGGGTGTAGTATGCCGCAGCGGCGAGGAAATCGCTGTTGGATATGGCGTTGCGGCCAGCCAGATAGGCACCCACATCAATTTCAATTTGCGCTGATGCCGGGACTGTGATCATACAGGACGCGGCCAATGCCGCACCGACAACAATGGGACGAATCGAATACAGCATCAATGACGATCTATGCCTGGCCATGCCTGGTTCTGTTTGATCAAGGTTTAGGTGCAGAGCCGCATGGGTGCAATGATGAACCGCACAAGGCGTCGCTATTGCGACACAGATTGGTTACATATTGGGATAGTTTGGGCCATCCCCGCCCTGTGGCGTGACCCAGGTGATGTTCTGGCTGGGGTCTTTGATGTCACAAACTTTACAGTGAACACAGTTTTGGAAGTTGATCACAAACCGGTCTCCCTTGTCCTTTTCGCTGACCACTTCATACACACCTGCCGGGCAATAGCGTTGCGCAGGTTCGGCGTATTTTGGCAGGTTGACCGAAATTGGCGTCATCAGGTCGGCCAGCCGCAGATGCGCGGGCTGGCTTTCTTCGTGGTTTGTCATTGAAAAGCTGACATTGGTCAGACGGTCAAAGCTGAGCGTGCCATCTGGTTTGGGATAGTCGATGGGCTTGTGGTAATACACGGTTTCGGTGGCCTCGGCATCGGTTTTGCCATGTGCTAACGTCCCGAACAGGGAAAAGCCTAGCGTATTGGTCCACATGTCCAGGCCACCGCCCACCAGTGACGCCCCCAGACCGTATTTGGACCACATCGGTTTGACGTTGCGCACCCTTTTCAGGTCCTGGCCAATCGCGCCCTCGCGTACCTGGGTTTCATAGGCCGACAGTTCGTCAGCGGACCGCCCCTCCTGAATGGCGGCAAAGGCGGCTTCGGCCGCCGCTTTGCCCGACAGCATAGCGTTGTGATTGCCCTTGATGCGAGGGACGTTAACCATCCCCACCGAACAGCCCAGCAAGGCCACGCCGGGTGCAATCATTTTCGGCATGGATTGGTATCCGCCTTCAGAAATGGCGCGGGCCCCATAGGCCACACGTTTTCCGCCCTTGAGCAGGTCGGCCATCATCGGGTGATGTTTGAACCGCTGAAATTCCATATACGGGAACAGGTACGGGTTTTTATAGTTCAGATGCACCACAAACCCGACATAGACCTGATTTTTTTCAATGTGATAGACAAAGGAACCGCCATCGGCGTTGCCGCCCAGGGGCCAGCCTATCGTATGGGTGACAGTCCCCTCGTTGTGTTTGGCCGGGTCGATTTCCCAGATCTCTTTCATGCCGATGCCGTATTTTTGTGGCTCTTTTCCGACGGCGAGACCGTATTTGGCGATCACCTCTTTGGCCAGGGAACCGCGCACGCCTTCGCCCAGGAACACGTATTTGCCGTGCAGCACCATCCCCGGTTCATAAGCTGGACCGTGGGTGCCATCGGGGTTTTTTCCGAATTCACCGGCAACCACGCCTTTGACCGCGCCATTGTTGTCATAGACGATTTCCGAACAGGCCATACCGGGGAAGATTTCCACACCCAATTCCTCGGCCTGTTCGGCCATCCAACGGCAGACATTGCCCATCGACACGATATAGTTACCATGATTGTTCATCAGCGGCGGCATGAACCAATTGGGGATGCGCAGTTTACCCGCCGCACCCAGAATGAAAAAATTGTCTTTGGTGACATGTGTCCTTAGCGGTGCCCCCTTGTCTTTCCAGCAGGGGAGCAGGACGTCGAGGCCTGATGGATCTAAAACCGCACCCGACAGGATATGCGCACCGACCTCGGCCCCCTTTTCCAGGACAACAACGCCCAGCCCCGCGTCCAGTTGTTTCAGTCGGATGGCCGCCGACAGACCTGCGGGGCCGGCACCCACGATCACCACATCGTATTCCATCGTTTCCCGCTCGATTTCATACATTTGCGCGATTCCCCGGCTGACGGTTTCCTGTATCTGTGGTGGGTCAGCAAATCCCTTATGACGAATACCTTTTGCGACGGTTCGCAATCAAACGCAACACAAAGATCAAACCTATCAGGGCCAGACCTGTCAAACCGCCTGAGTTTGGGGCAATATGCGACATCATGCCTTGGGTCGGCGCGGGCATGGCACATGGGCGGTCCGGGGCACGTCCCCGGGTCTCCCCTTGCGTTCCGGTCATGCTTTGGGTCAGGTATTTGCCGGACCTGCCATCGTGCCGGATGCCACATGACACGGATGGAATACAATAAAGATGGATAAAATCCCGATGACCCCTACAGGTCATGCCGCGCTGGAAAGCGAATTGAAACAATTAAAAACGCAAGAACGCCCGGCGATCATCAAAGCAATTGCCGAAGCCCGCGAACATGGTGACCTGTCGGAAAATGCCGAATATCATTCGGCCCGCGAAAAACAGTCGTTCATCGAGGGCCGGATCAAAGAATTAGAAGGGGTCCTGGGCCTTGCGGCGGTGATTGACCCTGCAAAACTGTCCGGTGCAATCAAGTTTGGCGCGACTGTCACGGTACTCGACGAAGAAACCGACGAAGAACAAACCTGGAAAATCGTGGGCGAGCACGAGGCCAATATCAGTGCCGGTCTGTTAAACATAAAATCGCCGATTGCCCGTGCGCTAATCGGCAAGGACGAAGGCGACAACGTCGAAGTCCGGACCCCAAGGGGAGAAAAGTCTTATGAAGTGCTGAAAATCGTTTATGTGTGATATCATCTGACGGGAACACGCTATGGCCGATCAGCAACCCACCGCCGCATGTCTGCCGCCGATGGGGCAGTATGTGTAGCACACGCGCAGCGGGATAACGGCAGTTCAAATTATCACTGAAAATTATCGCCGTTGTTCGCGGCCTGCTCTGGCTGGTAGCGTCGTTGTTGTTCGTATTGATGCCCGCGACGGCGGCGGAGCAGTCTGGTATGACGTTGCTGCCGATCATTCTGCCAATGATGCTGCTCTGCGGTCGCGACACTGTTCAAAAAACGGGCGGGAAATTTTCCGCCCGTCAAAGGGTGCCGAATTCGGGGATCATTTGTATTTAGCTTCGCTGAGCTCCCAAAAAACAGGGTGATTTCTGACCTGTTCGTTGTCCTCGGCCAGGTCGGCGGGCAGCTGGCCATTAACCCGCGCCTTGGGGTCGGCCCCGGCCGCAACTAGGGCGTTCACCGTTTCCGGGGTGCCCGTTAATGCCGCGATGTGCAGCGGGGTAAAGCCGCCCTTAGCCCGCGCCCCGATATCGGCCCCGGCCGCAACCAGGGCGTTCACCGTTTCCGGGGTGCCCGTGCCTGCCGCGAGGTGCAGCGGGGTAAAGCCGCCCTCAGCTCGCGCTTCGATATTGGCCCCGGCCGCAACCAGGGTGTTCACTGTTTCCGGGGTGCCCGTTAATGCCGCGGTGTGCAGCGGGGTAATGCCGAGATCAGCCCGCGCCCCGATATCGGCCCGGGCTGCAACCAGGGCGTTCACTGTTTCCAGGGTGCCAAAGCCCGTCGCAAAGTGCAGCGGGGTATAGCCGAGATCAGTCCGCGCCCCGATATCGGCCCGGGCTGCAACCAGGGCGTTCACTGTTTCCAGGGTACCAAAGCCCGTCGCAAAGTGCAGTGGGGTCCGGCCGCCATCATCCCGCGCCCCGATATCGGCCCCGCTGCCCAGGCAAGTTGCAACATCCGCCGCCGTGGCGGTTTTAAAAAACGTTTCGGTGTTCCAGTTGGCGCAATCCGGTTGTGCTATGGCCGGGCCGCATGTGCTCAGGATAGCGCTTGCTAACAAAGCAGAATGCAGTTTTTGCAGAAACGTGTTCATCGATCATGCCTTTCAAAGGGTGCGGAATTGGGGGGTC
>JACOMT010000111.1:0-5546 GCA_014623385.1 Paracoccaceae bacterium | reverse complement strand
AAAAAACAGGGTGATTTTTGACTCGTGCGTTGTCCTCGGCCAGGTCGGCGGGCAGCAACTCACCGTCAGCCCGCGCCTTGGGGTCGGCCCCGGCGGCCAGTAGCGCCATCACCGTTTCCGGGGTACCCGTTATTGCCGCGAAGTGCAGCGGGGTAATGCCGAGCTCAGCCCGCGCCCCGATATCGGCCCCGGCGGCCAGCAGCGCCATCACCGTTTCCGGGGTACCCAAGCCTGCCGCGCCATGCAGCGGGGTGAAGCCGTCCTCAGTCCGCGCCCCGATATCGGCCCCGGCCGCAACCAGGGCGTTCACCGTTTCCGAGTTGCCAGAGTGTGCCGCGACGTGCAGCGGGGTTCTGCCTGTCTCATCCCGCGCCCCGATATCGGCCCCGGCGGCCAGCAGTGCCATCACTGTTTCCGGGGTACCCGTTAATGCCGCGTCGTGCAGCGGGGTAATGCCGCCCTCAGCCCGCGCCCCGATATCGGCCCCGTTCCCCAGGCAAGTTGCAACATCCGCTACCGTGGCGGTTTTAAAGAAATCCCGGCTGTTCCAGTCGGCGCAATCCGGTATGGCCGGGCCGCATGTGCTCAGGATAGCACTTGCTAACAAAGCAAAGGGCAGTTTTTGCAGAAACGTGTTCATCGATTGTGCCTTTCGGTTCCCCTTGTTGGAAAATAAATTTGTGACGCGGCCAAAGCAAAAAGCAAAAGGGTTTTTCAAAAATTGGCGACCGGCGACAGCTTTGCATTTGTGTGCATAAAATGTGCATGAACAATACCATGCCCAAACTGGCCGTTCATATCACAGCCAGGGAATGTATGTGAAGCTACTGATGTTGTTCGACGGGGGCCCAGTGCCGGGTACTGATCGCCTGGCGCGGTTCCCAGGCCCTGCATCCCCTGACATAACCGTCCAGGTAGGATTCCCGGGGGCCAGGGGCGGTGACCGGGGCGGGACCGGATCATGCCACATCAAATTCCAGCGGCCTGATCTGGGTAAAGAGACCGGTTTCTGCCAGTTTCGCCCGTGCCGCGGTCGGGATGGGTTCGTCAACACAAAGCAGCGCGATCGCCTCCCCCCCGGTTTCGGCCCGGCCCAGGGTAAAGTTCGCGATGTTCACGCCGTTGTCGCCCATGGTCTGGCCCAGGGCACCAATGATCCCGGGCACATCCTGGTTTGTGGTATAGAGCATATGGTGCCCGATTTCGGCATCGATGTTTATGCCCTTGATCTGAATAAATCGTGGCTTGCCGTCGCTGAACACCGTACCGCCGACTGATCGTTCGCGTTTCGCGGTAACGACGGTGACCTTGATGTAGCCTTCAAAGACACCGGATTTATCCTGGCTGGTGGTTGAAATATGAATGCCGCGTTCCCTGGCCACAACGGAGGCCGAAACCATGTTCACATCCGGGTTCACCTTTGTCATGATGCCCGCGACCGTCGAACAGTTCAGCACCTCCAGGTTCATGCCCGTGACGACACCATCATAAAGGATGTTGATCGCCTGGACCGGTTCATCGGTCGTCTGACCGATGAAATTGCCCAAATGCCCGGCCAGTTTGATCCACGGCCGCATCACCCGCGCCTCTTGTGCCGTGACCGACGGCATGTTCAGCGCGTGTTCAACGGCCCCGGTGAGGAGGCAGTTCGACATCTGTTCGGCTAATTGCAGGGCGACGTTTTCCTGCGCCTCTGTCGTTGCCGCGCCCAGATGCGGGGTGCAGACGACGTTTCGCAGGTTGAACAGCGGATTTTCCCTGGCCGGTTCCACATTGAATACGTCGAACGCGGCACCCGCGACATGACCTGATCGCAGCAGTTCGGCCAGCGCCTCCTCATCCACCAGACCGCCACGGGCACAGTTGACAATGCGCACACCCTTTTTGGTTTTTGCCAGATTCCGGCGGCCCAGGATATTTCTGGTCTGGTCTGTCAACGGTACGTGCAGCGTGATGAAATCGGCACGTAGCAGCAGACCGTCCAGATCGATCTTTTCCACCTGCATCCGCACGGCCTTGTCCTCGCCCAGATAGGGGTCACAGGCCAGCACCTTCATCCGCAGGGCCCGGGCCCGGTCACAGACGATGCCACCGATATTCCCGGCCCCAATGACGCCAAGGGTTTTGCCGGTCAGCTCAACACCCATGAATTTCGACTTTTCCCATTTGCCCGCATGGGTTGATGCGCTGGCTTCGGGGATCTGGCGGGCCACGGCGAACATCATCGCAATCGTATGCTCGGCGGTGGTAATCATGTTGCCAAAGGGCGTGTTCATCACGATCACCCCCTTTTTTGACGCGGCCTCCTTGTCGATGTTATCGGTCCCGGTCCCGGCACGGCCAATGACCTTTAGCGACGATGCCGCGTCCAGAATTGTCGAGGTCACGTCCGTGGTCGAACGAATGGCCAGGCCATCATACCGGCCTATGATCGCGGCAAGCTTTTCCTTGTCTGCTCCCACATCCGGAAAGAAATCCACGTCGATACCATGGTCACGAAAGATCTGAACGGCGGTTTCGCTGAGTGTGTCAGAGATGAGAACTCTGGGGGCCATTTGGGATGGTCCTTTGAATTGGCGGGATCCTCATACGGAACGGTCCCGGGTCCCGCGCCCGGGACAGGATGGATCAGGCGGCTTGTGCCAGGGCGGTGATTTCCGTTTCAAACGCCCAGACGAGCCACGGCAGCATCGCCTTAATATCCGTGGTTTCAACCGTACCACCGCACCAGATACGCAAGCCAGGCGGTGCATCGTGATACGCACCGATATCCAGCGCCACGTTCAGCGACTCCAGCCGTTTGACAACCGCTGTGGCAAAGGCCGCATCGTCGCTGATGCGCGCATCGGTAAATTTCAGACAGGCAGAGGTATTCGACCGGAGTTCCGGATCGGCGGCCAGAAAATCAATCCAGTCATGCGCCGCGACAAAATTGGCAATCGTCGCGGCATTCCTGTCGGCCCGCAGGATCAGGCCCCTGAGCCCGCCGACCGACCGCGCCCAGGCGAGGTTTTGTAGATAGTCCTCCACCGCCAGCATCGACGGGGTGTTGATCGTTTCGCCCCTGAACACCGCTTCGATCAGCCTGCCATCCCTGGTCAGACGAAAGATTTTGGGCAGGGGCCAAGGGGGAATGTAGGTTTCCAGCCGTTCAACAGCACGTGGGCCGAGGATCAGCATGCCGTGCGCGGCCTCCCCCCCCAGAACCTTTTGCCAGCTAAAGGTAATCACATCCAGCCTGGTCCAGGGCAGGTCCTGCGCAAAGACAGCAGAGGTTGCATCACACAAGGTCAGGCCGGCCCGACCTGCCGGGATTACATCACCATTCGGTACCCGCACGCCCGAGGTGGTCCCGTTCCAGGTGAAACACACGTCCTTGTCAAAATCGACGCTCGTCAGGTCGACAATCTCGCCATAGTCAGCAGATTTCACTTCTGCCTCGATTTTCAGTTGCCTGACCACATCTGTCACCCAGTCCGCTCCAAAGCTTTCCCAGGCCAGCATTTCGACCGGACGCGCGCCCAACAGATTCCACATGGCCATTTCAAAGGCACCGGTGTCTGACGCCGGGACAATCCCGATCCGGTAATCCCCCGGGATGCCCAGAATGTCGCGGGTTTCGTCGATGGCCGCCTTCAGCTTTCCGCGGCATATTACCGCACGATGCGATCGACCAAGCGCCGCATCGGCTAGGTGTTCCAGTTTGAATGCAGGGGGTTTGGCACAGGGGCCAGACGAAAAACGCGGGTTTGTCGGCCTCGTTGCCGGTTGTTCAATAGCCATCAATGCGACCCTTCCATAATACGTGCCTCTCGTTGGAAAAAGTATCACAGGAACCGGGATACAAGGGCGACACGGGCGACACAACCGCAAAACCCCCGCCGCAAAACCCCGGCACCCAAGTGTATCTCGCCCGCAACCGGCCGCAACCGACCGGCCGCAACCGAACCGATACCCCGCCCGGTGGGCCGCTTCAATGTAACAACCCCACATCAAACCTGGCACACGGGGCATCATCCCTTGCCCTCTTCACAGGGAAGGTTCAGCGACAAGGGGGTAAGGGGCACCTGTGCCCCTGCAACCACCGCGCCCAACCCTGTACCCCCCAACCTGACCCAATAGGGTGCGGGAATGATCACCTCGTCCATGCAACCACCGCACCCAACCCTGTACCCCATCTTGTAAATTACCCACGCACCGCCCGTCCTTGCATCCCCCGGGGCAGGCTTTAAACAAAAAACCAAGCCCATGCATTCCAGACAGAATGCACAGGTATAACGGTTGTTTTTCCGCGGTTTCGAACGCATAACACCTTGCGATCAAAGCATATGACAGCAAATTGGCAAAACCGCCAACCACAAATACAAGATATGTCGCCCGCGTTGGCAATGCGCCCCTGTTTGGGTATTTTTATAGGTCAAAAACGCACCACGGCCAAACGCAACCATCTCTGGTTCAAAAAGTGGTTCACTGTAAAATCTTCGGCAAAGCTCTCAAAACGCCCGGAAAGGCCCTCAAAGCTTCTCTTCATGCTTAAAACACCCGTACAGCTCCCACACGGCCCGGATGTTGGCCCGTTAAGGGCTTAACAAGCCAATGAAGCACCTGCATATGCATTCATTACAAAAAACACATAACGAATGGTTGCGTTTTAATGGTGCCGGGGGAACGCCTCTGCAAAGACCTTTAAACCCGCAAAATACAGCCGGACAGCATAACACATCTAGAGAAACATGCTGGATTCATCAGCTTCCGGGAAAAAATCCAGGTGTCGGCAATTTGCCTTCACGTAATAATTTTACCGCACCGCAATATCCGCCAGGATCCCCCGGGTTCGACCCCGTATCAACCTGAATCGCCAGCACACCCCGTCCCCGGCTACCCGGCTATCACACGGAAATCACACAATAAATCCCCGACCGCATCGGCACAGCAAACAACTGTCTAAGACCTCTGCGTGGCAGCGTGATGCTCAGTGGCAGCTTTGATTTGGCCATTCTGTCCGGTCCGCTGACCTTACAGCAGGCAAAACATCGGGCAAAGCGGTTTTGGTGGTTGGGTTATGCGATTGCCCGTGTTTGCGGGGTGAGGGTGATCCTGTTTGCGGCTCCCCGCAGGTTCTGCCCAATTACCACCATCGCCCGTTGGGCGTATGTTTTGGCCAGCCCGAACTATCGGGCGGTGCTGCATCGTGGCATAGGCATTGCTCAACCCCGCAAGCGGCGTTTGGATATCCGCCTGCCCCCGCGTTTTTCCAAAGCCCGCAGAGGTCGATGACGGGGGATCGATGACGGGCGGCTTTTCGCATGATCCCGTCACGGTGGTGATCGCGCAGGGCGGCCCGGTTGTCCTTGCTGGCACAGAGCTTGTCGGCCATACGAGCCTGCGCGTTCGCCCCTTTGACCATGGTATCAAACCCGGGCTCCCGGCCCGGTTCGCAGGTGCCCGTATGGACCTTGTCGATGAAACTTTCCCAGTCCAGGCCTCGCCAGGGCGGGCACAGCCGCCTGGATGTCATCTTCGTAGCCCAGCGTAGGCTTCGCGCC
>JACOMT010000110.1 GCA_014623385.1 Paracoccaceae bacterium | reverse complement strand
TGTCGTTGCTGATTGTGATGCTAAAGTCGATGCTATCGCCATCAACCCCCGCAAAGGGGTAAGCATTGTCCAATGCGTCAATCATTTTCTGATAATTTTGATTTATTGCAAAATATGTCTCATAAACACTAAGGTTAGAAGAACCACCAATCAGTATGGCACCCAACCCAGAAAACGACGCGGTAGCACCCGAACCAAGGAAAATAATGTCGATGTCGGTCTCGACAACCATAATGTCGAACAACTCTTGGGAAATACCTTCGCACTGTGCGAACGAAACAGGATTTCCCGAGAATGAGTTAAGGATCGGTAGTATCTTCTGCTGACTTTCCTCACAGTCGTTTACCGACTGAATCGGTATGCGCACAGCAATTGGCGTACGAATTGCCTCGCCCGTTTCAATCACCTCGTAAATGTCGGCAACGTATATGTCTGCGACAATCTCCGGTTTACACGCAGATAGAAACAGGCATCCAATAATAAGACCAACAGCACGCCCAAGCATTTTTCGTAGCTCCGCTTTTCTGTTACAGGGATCAGGGTCAGTCAGCGATCAGGCCCATGACAACACCAAAGGTGAAAAAATCAAAAAATGCGCAATAATATCCTAATTCGTCAACTTCGTCAGCGTCTCCCGCATCGACCAAAGATGCTTCATATGCCTCGTTGAACGCTTCCGCAAACTGCCCGACTGCCCGGTCGCACGACTGCGCCAAGTCTCTATTGCCGAAATGGCAGTTGCCGTGGCAGTGAGATAATCTTCTGGCAAATTATCCTTTTGTGCCATCAACCCTGGACAAGCAGATAGTTTTGCTACCGTTCCCCCGAGGCCCTGTGCAATTTCCGTGGTCTCAACAGAAGTTGTATCGATTTCCTGGGCGAGTGCTGAACTTGCCACTGCAATGCTGAACACAAGCCCGGGAATGATGTGTCTTCCAAGGTAGCATGTCAGTTTCATAGTTGTGAGACCTCCTTTTGGTTAATTGTTAATCCCGTTCAATTTCTTCAAGGATGGATTCACGAAGAAGTTTTTTCTCAGATTCAGTTGCCAACCTTTTATACGTGGATTTGAAGGTCCTCAGCATTTCCAAGTCTACGGAATGCGGGAGCCCGACGCCACCAATTGATCTGTGGCGATTGAGGGTGTTGATGTTTTCGTGATCCATGTTCTCCACTATGTATTTTGCAAGGCGTTCTGCCCTGTCTTTTGAGATTTCGTCAAAAGGTTCGATATCAGTTGATGGCTTGATAATCCACCCTTCATCCGGAATGTATTGAAACCTGTTATCCCGACGCAGCTGTGCACTAAGCGCCATGACCGGATATTCGTCTGAAGCAGCACCATCCGAAACCATTGCACGGATAATTTCAGATGTTTGATGTGGCTTGCCTTCACCTTGAAGGAAATCGAACACCCAATCTGTCGGATGTATTTCCGCACTTGTAACATTCTCATTCTTAATCTTTTGTATCATCTTTGCAACCCGTTCGTTCAAATCCGGATCGTTGATTGCTTTATCCTTCATGAATGAAAGGACTTCTTTGATAATATTTTTGGCATCAGTGTTCATAGTGTCGTCTAGCCCATTTGGAAAGAGTTGGGAAAGGGGTGCCTAATACGTCCGTACGTACCATACCAGATCAGGTTTCGCGCTAGAAGATCATCTTGTCAAACTCCGCACTGCGCGGTCTACCAGAGTACTAACTGCATGTTTTGCCACCACATCACGCGACCCCAAACCTGCACTGTATCCCTTTAGGAACGCAGTCAGGGTCAGCGGCGTCCGCGTGCTAAGAGGTGATCTAAGCCGCACACAACATCCGAATAATGGTTCGGACGGCGTCCTGCAATCATTCTGTTCGTCGTTTTTTCTGTCATTTGGCGTCCTCGTGCAAGGCCGCCGGATCAGCCTGATCCCTTTTAAGTATCCCCGGGGGCGGGTGCGTTTGACCATTGGTGTTGAAGGTCTGGCTATGCTCTTTAATACGCTGTTCAGCATCTTTGTTGTGTTCATTGTTTGGGCGGGACGCTTTGGGTATCACATAACATCTCATAGTTCATATAACATCTATTTTCAACGCTATAATACCATCGTGGTTGCTGATTCTGCGGATGTCAAGTCGATTGCCGCGCATTCGGGCACAGGTGCCATCGGTGCCCCGATTCGGCGGGATTCTGGGCAGTGCGGGCGCGTCACCTGCATTGCCCCGATGGCCCGGGGCTCGGGGTGTGCTGTTTCTCTGGCATGGTCAACCCGCCCTCAGCATCGGCCGCCTCTGCCCACGGGTGCAGGTCTTTTGGCGGCAAAACCGGGTACCGAATCCGGTGCCACCTCAATCCGGGCTGAGCCGGGGCGGGCGTTCGCCAAATCTCGTTACGGGCCAAGGCGGCGGGTTCAGACACCGCTTTCAAAGTCAGACAGATACGTGTCCCAGCGGCGACGCCTGTCGATTGGAGGGGGCACCTGGTTCCCATGTCGATCCGAATCGGACCCCTTGGGGGCAAATGGCATAGCCCGCCCGATTCCGTGAACCTGAATCTTCGTAAAGACTTCGGTACAGGGTACTGTTTAGATTATGGTGTCGGGGTGCTGTGCGTATGTTGTACACGGGTTCTTCGGGTTTTCCGGGGCGGTTTAATGGCCCTTGTGGGTGAGGCGGCACCATCGGTTCGGACAGGATTCTTGGTGAGTGCTCTCACCAGTCCCGGGTTATGCCGCGCGTTGTGCCGAACCCGGGCCCGGGGGTTGTGCTGTTTGTTGGGGTGGGAACCAGATGTATCCATGAAAGAACTACCAATGGTTGGCAGGGCAGGGAACCCGTACACAAGATAGGGGGGGTTCCGGAACGGAAACGGGCGAGTCCCGGTGGGTGCCCAGACCCCCTCCTTGAACCCCGGTAATTAGCATGAACCTACATGAAACCGGACCGGCGAACCGGTGCTCCGGATGAACACCAGGCCGTTAGACCGAGGTCTTGTTATATTTGCCGACATTTCGACATTTGGTGTGCTGCCAGGGTACCGGCCCCGGTTCCCTTGACGCAAAAAACGCAAAAAACCTGGCACAGGTGATTGATTTGAACAGGCAAGGCCATGTGCGGAGAGGCATTGCATCGCATCCGGAATCCGGGCACATCTGGTGCGCATGGACCATTTTCTTTATCGCGACGGCGTGCTGTTCGCCGAGGATGTACCGCTCACCGATATCGCAGCCGAGGTGGGTACCCCGTTCTATGTCTATTCCACCGCAACCCTGTTGCGGCATTTCCGGCTGTTTGACGAGGCTTTGGATGGCATTGACCATCTGGTCTGTTATGCGGTGAAGGCAGCGAGCAATCAGGCTATCCTGAAAACCCTGGCCCTGGCGGGTGCCGGGATGGATGTGGTTTCCAAAGGCGAATACCTGCGCGCCCGGGCCGCCGGTGTTCCGGGTGACAAGATTGTGTTTTCCGGTGTAGGAAAAACGGCGGATGAGCTGCGCACCGCGCTTGAGGGGGGCATTCGTCAATTCAATGTCGAATCCGAACCAGAGCTCGAACTGCTAAGCACCGTTGCCCAGTCTCTGGGTAAAACCGCGCCGATTACAATCCGGGTCAATCCGGACGTGGACGCCAGGACCCACGCAAAAATTGCCACAGGCAAATCGGAAAACAAATTTGGCATCCTGATCACCCGGGCGCGCGAGGTTTATGCGATGGCGGCACGGTTGCAGGGGATTCAGGTGACCGGTATTGATGTACATATCGGGTCACAATTGACCGAGCTGGACCCGTTCAGGGAGGCCTATATGAAGGTGGCTGATCTGACGCGGCAGTTGCGGGCCGATGGGCACGATATCCGGCGGCTGGATCTGGGTGGTGGTCTGGGCATCCCCTATGCCCGGTCGAACGCCGCACCACCGCTGCCGATGGAATATGGTGCGCTGATCAAGTCCTGCGTGGGCGCGCTGGATGTAGAGGTCGAAATCGAACCCGGACGCCTGATTGCGGGCAATGCCGGGCTGATGGTGACCCGCGTGATCCATGTCAAGTACGGGGAAGGGCGCGATTTTCTGATCCTGGACGGGGCGATGAATGATCTGATCCGGCCGACGATGTACGACGCTTATCACGATATCGTGCCGGTGATGGAACCGGTCCCTGGTATCGCATACCATCCGTTCGACATTGTCGGCCCGGTTTGCGAATCCGGCGACACCTTTGCTCGCGCCCGCAACATGCCGCCGCTGTCGCCCAGCGATCTGGTCGTCTTTCGCAGCGCGGGTGCCTATTGTGCCGTGATGGCCAGCGAATACAACACCCGCCCGCTGATCCCCGAAGTGTTGGTGCACAAGGATCAATTTGCGGTTATTCGCCGACGCCCAACCTTTGACGAAATCATAAACCGCGACAGCATTCCAGGGTGGCTGTGACGGGTGCGGTCAAAATGGAACACAGTCTGTACAACGTCACATCCTTCTTGCAGGCATGTTGTTCAGGCATGTTGTGCCCCCAAACAACCGCCAACGTGGCATCTACCCTACCCTGTGCGGACAGGTGCACAGCCAGATACGTGCTGAACCACATGCGTTCGGCGCATGGCAGGGCGCAAGTTTCAAATTTGCACCGGGTGATGATGTGGGCCGTGTGGACGGATGACAAAGACGTCCCTTGAGACTATCCAGGGTTCTTTGATGCTGCAAGAAACCTTTGCAGGCTGACGAAACAAAGAAGAAGCAAAGATCGATCACGTGTGCTTAGGGGAAATTGCCTGTACGAGCTGCCCAGAGGGCAGTCAATGCGGACTCCATAATGAGCCGCGCGGCGTGCACAGGTACGCCATTGCGTGGCGACGTCAGGCGCACGGCCTTTGGATATTTGCGCTACAGAAACAACCTGCAAAGCGATGCAGATGGGAGCGCTGACTCGTCATTGCTTAGGTGCTCTGATATCGGGATTTAATGGCATGGGCAGATTTCCTGTGCCGGAACAAAGACCGTAACAGGGAACACCCTGGGGCTGTGCCTGTGGATTAAGGACACTTATGGTCGTTCGGTGCAAGGCTTGGCACGGCGTTGACGTATCGTATAGAATTTCCTAGAATTGCCTGCCTGCACGCGTATGGAGGCCCGAATGGCTGATTTCACCGGTCAAAACGCGCATCCCGCATTGCGGCGGCTGCGCCTTCCGCTTGCCTTGACACGGCTTGGCATGGGGGCAGAACGGCTGTGGCACCGGTTCTGGCCGCTGCTGAGCGTTGTGCTTTTGTCGCTTGCGGTGCTGATACTGGGGCTGCACGATGTTCTGGCGGGGGAACTTATGTGGGGTGGCGCGGTTCTTTCGCTATTGCTGGTGGTGGTGATGCTGGTGCGGGGCGTTGTCGGTTTCCGCTGGCCAACCCGGGCCGAGGCAATGGCGCGGCTGGACGCAACCCTGCCCGGACGCCCCATTCAGGCGCTGGTCGATACACAGGCGGCCGGGTTTGATGACCCGGCTTCTGTAGCACTCTGGCGGGTACACCAGGCGCGCATGGCCGAGCGCGCCGTCGCTGCACGTGCGGTACGGCCCGATTTGCGGCTCGCGGCGCGCGATCCCTACGCGGTGCGCTATGCGTCCGCGCTGATTTTTGGGGTCGCGTTAATTTTTGGCTCGGTTCTTCGGGTTGGATCGGTTGCAGAGATGACCCCCGGCGGCGTCCTGGACAGTGGACCGTCCTGGGAAGGATGGGTCGAACCGCCGCGATATACCGGGCATCCCACGCTGTATTTGAACGATATCCCGGGGCCGGACCTGCGCGTTCCCGCAGGGTCAACATTGACCCTGCGGTTTTATGGCGAGGTGGGGGCACTGACCCTGGTGGAAACCGTGTCCGGCCAGTCCGGGGGGGTTCCACCAGCCGCGGGGGGGCCGCATCAATTCACGGCGGTACAGCCCGGCGTGCTGCGGATTGATGGCTCGGGCGGGCGTATCTGGCATCTTGATTTGATTGCGGATGCTGCGCCGCGGATATCGGTGGAACAGGCACCGACACTGGGGCTTGCCGGGCAGATGGGCATGCCCTTTTCAGCCTCGGACGACTATGGCGTGGTTGCGGGTGAGGCGATGATTACCCTGAACCTGGCGGCGGTTGACCGGCGCCACGGGCTGGCGGTGGTTCCGGAACAACGGGACAGCATCATTATGCCGGTACCCCTGCCGATCACTGGTGATCGCAGCGCGTTCAAGGAAACGCTGATCGAGGATTTTTCCAAACACCCCTGGGCCAACCTGCCCGTGACCATCAGGCTGACCGTGCTTGACGACTTGGGGCAAGAGGGTCGGTTTTTTGATCCGATGGCCGCCACCATCGCCGAACAACGGCGCGATCTTTTGTGGTCCCGGGACAATGCCAGGCGCATTGCGCAGGTGCTGAGGGCCGTGTCGCACCGGCCCGAGGATGTATTTCCGTCGGCAACGGCCTATTTGCGGCTGCGCGTGATCCTGTCGCGGTTGGAAACCTATAGTAAACACGCCATCACCGATGAGCAGCAGAACGAGCTGGCCGAGGCGCTGTGGGTGCTGGCCATTCAGCTGGAAGAGGGCGATTGGGCCAATGTGCAGGAACGGCTGCGCCGAGCGCAGGAACGGTTGGATGCGGCGATGCGCAACGGGGCATCGGAGCAGGAGATTGCCGAACTGATGCAGGAACTGCGCGAGGCAACGGATGCATATATCCGCCAGCTGGGCCGCCAGGCACAGGAATTCGCCAAACAGGATGACGCGCGCAATTTTTCCCGGGATCAGAACAGCCTGCGGATGTCGCAAAACGATCTGCAACGGATGATGGACCGGATTCAGGAACTGATGCAACAGGGCCGCATGGCCGAAGCCCAGCAGGCGTTGCAGGAATTGCAGGCGCTGATGGAAAAAATGCGCGTGACCCGGGGCCAGAACGGCCTGTCACCCGGGGAACAGGCGATGGAAGGGCTGGCCGAAACCCTGCGCGAACAACAAGGGCTCAGCGATCAGGCCTTTCGTGATTTGCAGGAACAGTTCAATCCAAATGCGCAACAGGGCCAAAGCCAGGAAAATCAGGGCTGGCACGGCGGTCAGGGCCGGGGCCGGAGCCATGAGCCGGACCAGCAAGGTCAGGGGCGGGAACAAGTGCTGGCTGATCGGCAACAGGCACTGCGTGGCGAATTGTGGCGTCAGCAACACGGCTTACCCGGTGCGGGCACGCCAGAGGGACAGGCCGCGGGGGATGCGTTGGACCGGGCCGGACGTGCCATGGATAGTGCCGAAGAAGCGTTGCGAACGGATGATTTCGCCGGGGCCCTTGACCACCAGTCCGAGGCGATGGATGCCCTGCGGGACGGTATGCGGTTGCTGGGCGAACAAATGGCCCGGAACCAGCAATCACAGCCCGGTCAGGAGAGCCGAACAGGCAATCAACAGGCCGAACATCGCGATCCTCTGGGCCGCAACACTGGGTCGAACGGATTCATCGAAACCTACGAAAACCTGTTGGACAGGGTCGATAGCCATGAACGTGCGATCCGGTTGCTGGAAGAAATCCGACGCCGTTCAACCGAAACGGGCCGCACGCAGAAAGAGCTGGATTATCTGAAACGTCTGCTTGACCGGTTCTAGGCCGGTCTAATCATGCGTTAGCTGCTGGTCCAGCCACAATCGGCCGACGTCCACAGTGTTGACATAGCTGTTCAGCAACCGGTCCGCGAACAGGATGGCGTTCGACAGTGTCTGGACCTCGGCATAGACCACAATTGCCACCACGGTCAGCATCAGGGCAGCAAAAAACCCGCGTCGGAATGGGCCCCTGGGCTGCGGTGCCACCACATCCGCCGCCGGGACCGATGGGGTGATGACCGCTGTTGCGCACGGTTTGTTCATATTGCTCGGTGATGGCGTGGTTTGTACTTCCTTGGCGCGCAGTCGGAATTCGCGCTCGGCCTCTTGACGCAAAATGCTTTGCACACCGGCGGCTAGTTCGCGCCGGTTGCCGTTGGTTGCATATCCACCGGCAATCCGGGCCGCCGGTTCTGGTTCGGATGCTGGCACGGCATGGGGCACGATGTGTGGGCCATCGTCATCGGGTGTGTCATTGGTGCGGTTCGGACAGGTCTGGAACCACATAGTCCCGCAATTTGAACATTGCACGTCCCGCCCGGCCCTGGGGATCGCCTTGCCTGGTACTTCGTACCAGGCGTCACAATTTGGACATGTCAGTCGCATCCTGCCCTCCATTGATTTTTGTGTACCCGGGCGATTTTTGCGGCGATTTTTTGGTGCGTACTACGCGTTTGGGGCAGAATGGGAAAGGCCCAAAAACCCGGCTACTGAATGGAGGTTGCAGCTGTGGCACGATCTATTAAAAATCGTAGGACAGTCGGGCATGATCAGGACAAAACAGGGGATGCAACGGGGTTGCAAGCGTTGCAGCAGGGATGCAGCAGGGTTGTTCGCCGCCTCGGATGTTGCAGGGTGACAGAATAGGGTGACAGAATATAGTGCTTAAGTGGGACCAAAGTGGGACGAGTAACGGCTTGGGTTTGTTGCTCTTTTGGGGGTGGGGCTTGTTCCTGTGTCGGACCCTGTTGAAGTTCGGGTGATGGCGTATGGGTGGCGGTGGGTGTGGTCGCTGGTTTTTGTCATTCAGATTTACGTCGCCATGGCGGTGCTGGGTATCCTGTGTTCGCCCTATGCGCTGGTGTCGAAACGCGGCGCGTTTGCCGCCTGTCGTGCCTATTGCCGCTGGACGCTGTGGACCGCGCGCTGGATGGTGGGCATCCGCACCGAATTGCGCGGCGAAATCCCGCAGGATGCGGTGATAATCGCCTCAAAATGGCAGCGTGCCACGTCCAAAATTTATTATGAAGCGGAAACTGATGTGGACCCCCTTCATAGGTCTTTATGCCAAACGCTTGGGCTGTATCCCCATCACAAGGGGCAAGGGCGGTACCAGCATCGCGCAAATGCTCAAGGGTGTTGCCAAGGGGTTCAGGGACCCCGGGCAGTTGATCATTTATCCCCAGGGCACGCGGGTCGTGCCAGGTGTGCAGGCACCCTACAAGATCGGCGGTGCTGTTCTGTACGAGGAACTGGGACAGCCCTGTATTCCCGCCGCGACCAATGCCGGTCTGTTCTGGCCGCGTAAGGGGATCATGCGCAACCCGGGCCTTGCCGTCGTGGAATTCCTGCCGCGGATAGAACCGGGCCTGTCCATACAAGCGTTCATGGAGCGGTTGGAAACCACCATCGAGACCCGCACGAATCAGCTATTGGCCGAGTCAGGATTTTTACAAAATGACCAAAACCGGGAATAACGCGACGCTTGCCCCCCGTATGGACGAATGCTGCCATCGGCACCCGGCAAGGTCGCGGATCATCTGACCCCTGGCGGGTACCACGGCTGGATCAAGGTGGCCCTGTCAACCGTCGGGCCAACGGTGTGGATGGGCAGCCCGCGCGTTGACGATGGCCCGGTCATCCGCGTGCAGGGCGGTAAAACGCGTTTGGTGTCCGATTGGCACGGGAATATCTGGCTGGATTGCCCTTGCTACACTTGGTCGGCGGGCGGCGGTTCTGTTCATGGTCCCGGGCACCAACACCTCCGTCCTTGTCTCCGTCCTTGTCAATGTCAGGGCATGGTTGACCGATGCTTCCGACCTGTGTGCCGGACAGCCATAAGCCGACACGCTGGGCGGTTTGCGCGTTCCCGGTTTGGGAACGAGGGAAATCGCTCGGAACCGCCTTTTCCCCTTGTTTCAGGGGATTTGAAGCCGGTTGAACTGGCGGGTTCAGCGTCGAATGCAACCTGATTTGCAGCGCTCCCTCCCGGACAGCCCTTGGAACAGATCGTGCCATGAAAAGCACAGACCGGCGAAGGGCTATTTGATCATCCCGGATGGAATAATCAGGCGATCAAATCAAGTCGTGCGCGTTGCTGTTCATAAAATGAGTTTCGCATTTTTGCCCTGACAAAGCATCAGGAACCGGAAAAATTCAGAAACTTTTAGCTTGCCATGATCTCTGAACAAACGTAATCAGCGGTGTCTCGCATGACAGACTAGGGCAGGTTGATCTCTGCCTTTCGGGTTCGATGGGGGCGCGTGGTGGTCATGTGTCCTGCCTCTCAACTCCAACGCCTCGGAATAAGGCACACTAAAAATATGCAAAGCCAAAACATTCGCATTCAACTAAAGGCGTTCGACTATCGTGTTCTGGATGCCAGTACACAAGAGATTGTCAACACCGCCAAACGAACCGGTGCCAGCGTCCGCGGCCCGATCCCGCTACCAAACAAGATCGAGAAATTCACTGTTCTGCGTGGTCCCCATGTGGACAAGAAATCGCGCGATCAGTTCGAGATCCGGACGCACAAGCGTTTGTTGGACATTGTGGATCCGACCCCCCAGACCGTGGACGCGCTGATGAAGCTCGACCTCGCGGCTGGCGTGCATGTCGAAGTCTTACAGTAAGGCGGGGGGTGTAGAAATATGCGTTCTGGCGTTATTGCAAAGAAACTCGGCATGACCAGGCTGTTTATGGGGGACGGCAAACAGGTGCCTGTGACCGTTCTGCAACTGGAAAACCTGCAGGTCGTTGCCCAGCGGACTCTGGAAAAGGACGGCTATACTGCGGTTCAATTGGGCGCGGGCGTGGCCAAGACGAACCGCGTCAGCCAACCGATGCGCGGCGTGTTTGCCGCTGCCAGGGTTGAACCCAAGCGCAAGCTGGCCGAATTTCACGTGACCGAGGGTAACCTCATTGCCGTTGGCGCGGAAATCTCGGCCGAACACTTCCTGAAAGGTCAGAAAGTAGACGTTTCGGGCACCTCGATCGGCAAAGGCTTTGCCGGTGCGATGAAACGGCACAATTTTGGCGGTCTGCGTGCCTCGCACGGGGTCTCAATCAGCCACCGGTCGCATGGCTCCACCGGCCAGTGTCAGGACCCAGGCAAGGTGTTCAAGGGCAAGAAAATGGCCGGGCAGATGGGCGCAGTCCGCGTCACCACCCAGAACTTGGAAGTTGTAAAAACCGATGCAGCCCACGGCCTGATCATGATCAAAGGCGCGGTACCCGGTTCCAAGGGCGGTTGGGTTATGATCAAGGACGCGGTGAAAAAGAAACGGCCCGTCGGTGTCCCGTTCCCGGCCGCGCTGAAGAAAGTGGCCGAGACACCTGCAGAAAGGGGCGAAACATGAAACTTGATGTGATCACTCTCGGCGGCGACAAGGTCGGTGACATCGAATTGAATGAGAACCTGTTTGGTCTCGACCCACGATCCGACATCCTGCATCGTGTGGTGCGGTGGCAGCGCAACAATGCCCAGGCTGGGACGCACAAGGTCAAAACGCGGGCCGAAACCAGCTATTCCACCAGAAAGATCTATCGCCAAAAGGGCACCGGTGGCGCACGCCATGGTGACCGTAACGCACCCGTCTTCCGCAAGGGCGGGATATACAAAGGCCCAAAGCCGCGCTCGCATGGCCACGATCTGCCCAAAAAGCTCCGCAAATTGGGCCTGAAACATGCGTTGTCCGTCAAGGCCAGGGCGGGTGAAATCGTCGTGATTGACTCCGCCGAAGCCGAAGGCAAAACCGCCCCCCTGGCCAAGCAGATCAAAAACCTGGGCTGGAAACGCGCGCTGATCATCGACGGCAACTCCGTGAATCGGGGCTTCCTGAGCGCATCAAAAAACATCTACGGTCTGGATATCCTCCCGACCATGGGGGCAAACGTTTACGACATCCTCAAACGGGACACGCTGGTCATCACCAGGGCGGGCGTCAAAGCATTAGAGGCACGACTGAAATGAACGCCAAGGCACAATATTATGATGTGATCCGCAAACCGATCATCACCGAAAAATCGACCATGGCTTCCCAAAACGGCGCGGTTGTGTTCGAGGTGGCGATTGGTGCTGCGAAACCGCAGATCAAGGAGGCCGTGGAGGCACTGTTCGGGGTCAAGGTGAAGGCGGTCAACACCACCATCACCAAAGGCAAGGTCAAACGGTTCCGCGGCCGGTTGGGCAAGCGGAAAGACGTCAAAAAGGCCTATGTTACCCTGGCAGAGGGCAACACGCTCGACGTGACCACCGGCTTGTGATCGCAACCTGGTCTTTTGGGCAAGGCACGGGGGGTGTCTGTCTGCCCAAACCCTAGGCTGACATACCAGGCCTGACATACGCTGTGTGCCGGTCAAACTTCTCCGCGCCCATCCCGCTGGTCAAGATACGCTGAAAAACGCGGCCTGCGTTTCGGGATCAAGTCCCTGCAGCGGCGGATTTGGGTCCAGGTTGATCGGAACAGAATGCCCTGCGGCTGTTCTCGCAAGTGCCACCTGCTAATTCTTGGGAAAGCCGGATGCCCACCGGGTTGTTCAGTGCACCTCAGTATCTCCCGCCCCCATCCGGTATAATCCGTATAATTATCCCATCATCCCCGCCCCAAAGCCACCGGTCGTGGGACAAACAGCTTGGAACATGCCGGCAGTCAAAAAGCACCTGATAGCCAGGGGGTGACGGGTCTGCGAACAGGGCAACAGCCTGTCGACCTGCGTTGCAGGGGCATAGCACAATAGGCAAAGGTATCAGGACAGGCGACGCAGTTTATAGCAATTCTCTCTGTGCTCTCTGGTACGCCCCTTCCTTTGTTTGCCTTCATCGCATCCCCTGTCTCTTACCACTGATTTCCTGTTCACCTCCCCGTCCCCTGCCCCTGTCTGTTTGATTTTTCCGCTTGACAGTTCTGGCTTAGCCCGGTATTCTTCAGAGAGGCGTTCGGGGGTGGTTTGATCGACCTGCTTTTTGCGCAAAGCCGGGAATCGGATCGGCACAGACGAAGTTCTGAGCAAGATCAACGTCCTGATGGACTGGCGGTGGTTTTCGCCGACGCGCAAGCTCGAAAACTACCATGGGCTACAAAGGCTTTGCTCGCTCGGACGAGTCTTGGCTGACAAGGTCTGTGCCAGCAAGGCCAGCCGGGATGCCCTGCGTGGTCGCCATCGTGACGGGATCATGCGAACGGCCGCCCGTCATCGACCCCTGCTTGCCTTGGAAAAACGCTTCACGCAGAGGTCTTTCAAAATAACGATTTTCCAAAAGGAGTTTATGACGGCAAAACCCACAATGATCGAGTGTCCCTCTTGCAAGCACCAAGTCAGCACAAGCGCAATGTCCTGTCCTTCTTGCGGTGCTGTACTTCGCAAACCCAAAAGGGGTTTCTTTGACAAGTTGGTAATATTTGCGTTTTGGGGTTTTAATATCCTAATGATTGTTTGGATTTTGGTTGGCACCCAAAGTGCCGTCGAAACTCAAGCAGGATTGTCAGGTGCCGAAGCAGTGGGCGCAGCAATCGGAACAGGAATTGGTGTTACCCTAGTGATTTTTATTTGGCTTATTGGCGCAATAATTCTTGGCCTCATGGCATTGATTGGGTGGAAAGTGAATCGTACTGGATTTGCTCTTGCGGCAAATCCAATCTCAATAACGTAAAAAATGTACGGCTTGTCAAAAAACAAAGCCGCGACGGTGGTTTTTGTATGGTTCCGTGCTGGTAATCTGCGCAGAATCGCTAGCAGCACGGTGTCCGGGGCTGAAACAGCCACATGGACTATAAGACCTCTAAAATGTTGATCGGCGCGTTGGCTGGTGTCGAGGATTTGTACGCTGCTTATCAATAGGCGGTGGCAACCGGTCCATTCTGTGGACCTTGCATGATGCTGGGCCGGTGACTGCCGTCTTTATGATCCAGGACCTGGATCAGGAAAACAGAAAATCGATCACCGCCTGGTCCCCGGATTTCATCCTGCATCGCAATTTGCGCGGCACCGCGTTCCTGGGCCTATCCATCCTATCCCGATCCCATCGCACTTAATCCCATCCAATCCCGTATTGACCATTATTTCGCCGCTCTACACCTGCACATACCGCCTAGTTGCAATACTGGTAGTGTGTAGATTGCAGGCGCGTACGTCAAGACGCGCCAACCGGGAATTTCGGGAACCCACCCTAAAGGAAAAACCCCAAAAAGAACTGGTGTGCGAGGTCCCAAGGCACCCCCAACAGGGGGGCCGGAAATATGACGTGGCTTAGCCGATCAGCGCGTTGTCGTCGCACTTGACAACAATGATCGATGATCGCGGCAGGCTGTGCTCGCCATCCGGGAATGGCCGATCCGGGTGCTGAATCCCGACGAACATGGTGCGTTTGTCTGCCGACCAGGTCAGACCGGTGACTTCCGCGCCCTTCGGGCCGGTCAGAAAGCGGCGGATTTCACCGGTGACCGGATCACCTGCCAGCATCTGGTTGTTACCCATGCCGACAAAGTCGCCATCGTTGCCATCGTTGCCGTCTGTTTGAATCCAGAGCAGACCGGTCGTGTCGCTATGCATGCCGTCTGGTGAGTTGAACAGATTGCCCGCGTTGATATTCGCGGTACCTGCATAGGGGCCTTTGCCGTGTACAGTCGGGTTCCCGGCCATGACGTACAGATCCCAGTCGAAGGTTGGTGCCGCGTGCTCATCGCCATGCGGACGCCAACGAACAATCTGGCCATAGCGGTTCATGTTACGAGGGTTCGGGGCGTTTGTGATCATTGGCTCACCAGCTGCATTGGTGCGGAACGATTCGTCATCATTTGTCGCCCCGCGCTGCACGTTGTTGGTCAGACAGCAATAGGCTTCAACCGCTGTCGGGTTCACCGCAACCCATTCCGGACGGTCCATGGTGGTGGCACTGACGGCGGTACCGGCCATACGGGTAAAAATTGCGATCTCTGCCTTGGTCATGCCGGTGTCTTCCGGTGTCAGGGCCAACCAGATCCCGGTGCCATCATCGTTGAACCTGGCCACAAACAGCTGGCCTTCGCTCAGCAGGGTTGCAGTGTCGCCGCCGGGCACGTAAACATCACGGCTAACCCATTTGTATATGTATTCGCCACGCTCATCATCGCCCATATAAACCACAACGCGGCCATCTAGGGCCAGCGCACAGGCGGCATTTTCATGTTTGAAACGGCCCAGGGCGGTGTGCTTGACTGGAGTGGAATCCGGGTTCCATGGGTCGATTTCCACGATGTAACCCGCGCGGTGCGGTTCGTTCGGGTTGTTCGACAGGTCAAAACGCGCGTCAAAACCGTGATAGTTGTAACGGCCCGGATCAACCTTGGTCGACACGCCGTAACGTTTGAACCCGGCCGCCGCAGGACCATCGATGGTCATTGGGCTGCGATGATGGATACGACGGTTGTACGGGCTATCAACGACAACTTTCCAGCCATCGGCGGTTTCGGTCACTTCCATGACGCTGACACCCTGGAAGTTTTGCAGCCGCACAATGTCGTCAGCCGAAATTGCTTTGCCGTCCTGCCCGTCAGGCAGGTTGATCCTGGTGTTGACGTATTCGCTGTTCACAACCAGCAGCTCGGTATTGCCCAGGTTGAAGAGTTCCATACCATCGGTGTTTTCACCGAACACGCGGTCAGACCCTGTGGTCGGCACACCTGTTACAGCGTCAAAGGCAGGCGCATCCGAAAATAGCGGGTCGCCCCAGCGGACCAGCGTGTGCCAGTTGTACCCGGCAGGGACGTGCACGGTGCCGTCGGTTTGCGGTGCCAGCTGTTCAAAGGCGAACCGGCTGGTTTGCTGTGCCATCGCGGTCGAACCTTTCAGCAGGCCGGTGCCCATGACGGCTGCCCCCGATCCAAAGGCCAGCACGCCGCCCAGAACGCCACGGCGCGAAATAGCCGCTTTGACAACGCGGTCGAAACCCTGCTTGATCGGGCGTGGAAAATTCAATTCATCCCAATCGTCGGCGGACAGATCCCATTGATTTACATTGGACATTGGTGCTCCCTCTATTGTAGCTATGTCGCCCAGATGCAGGACAAAAGTACAGGATCAAGGTTTAATTTTTGTAACAGTGTGCCACAAAAGGCGATCCGGCCGACGGCTTTAATGCCTCAGCAAAAATCTCCAATGCAGCTTGGACATGGCGGAAATTTTTGCTATGTTTGTTGGAAACTTGACCATAGAAATAGTATGAAACGCCGCTTGGCAGCCATTTTAGCCGCTGATCCCGTCGGTTGCTCCGGCTTGATGAAAACGGACAGTCGACCGCTGTTGGTTGCGGGGCATGTGGAACGGGGCGGCCCCAAAGATCGCCCGCGATATCCGTTCATAGACAGGGAATTTTTACCAACGCCTTCACATCCGTATCGGGTTTGAAACGCAGTGGCGTGGTGGTGACCGCAGATATCCCGGATGCTGGTGCTTGCCAATATCGACCCCCGGCTGGCCAAGCGGGATTTGATGCAAGATAACCGATCTGTCAGCGCATGTGACCAATAACCAAAAGGCCCGGACTGGCCCAGGGACATTTTCGCCAGGTGCTCACCCCGTTATGGTCTCAGCTCAGGACCTTGGGCTTAACATCAGTTGTGAGACAAGTACCCGATAGCTTATCAGCTCTTGTGCCGAGATTTTCGGGTTCGTCCGGCCATTTTCAATCGAAAAGCTCGGCACCTTTTGGTGAAAGTAGTTTTTCACCAGCGTTGTGTCGATGAGTTGCAGGTTAAAAAACGCGACTTCGCCCATATCTGGCGCGTTTGTGTATGATGAACAAAAAACCACAAACTGTGCTGTGTTCATAGGGGTGTTTTGGGTCTCTTGCACCGCAACGTCGATACAGGCCATTTTGTAATGGCCGATTTGCTCTTGAACGTGGCGTTGGATGCGCCCCCTGATCGGATACTGCGCAAAGACAGCATAGAGCTGTGTCCAATTGTCAAAGGTCTGGCCTTTTGGGATCGCTTCCCAAATAAATGCATTGATGCCAGATGGGGTTTTGCCTTGCTGCCGGTGAAATTCGCTTGCTTTGCCAAAGCTCTTGGCACTTTCCCAAGGAGGTAGGCTGAATGCCGATACGACAGAGAATGTATTCATGACCATTGTTGTGTTGTTGTCCTGAGCCGAGACGGTCTGCGCAACGCAGTTGACAACAAGGCTGAGGAGCATTACTTGAAAAACCTTCATAGGTGTCACCTGTTTCATTGCCCCATCGATGTGGGCGGCCGTTTGTTTGTTGATTTCCAGTCCTCAAAACGTCGATTGGCACCACTGCAAGTGGCGGAAGCCAGCCATGCCTTGCACATGCAGCTTGTTGTCATAATAGTCATGCCTGATTTATGATGGGGTGTTTGCCGAAATATTTACGTTGACGTAGTTGAATGTTGGCGCATACAGTCCAAATATGTGGCATGGATAAGGAGGCGCAGTGACCATGGAATATGTTCAGTATGTTTTCGAAATCGCCAAGCTGTTAGAGGGCTTCGGTGGAGGCTGAACAGCCTATGGCCTTGAATGAACGTACCTGGGCTTAGGAGCTGACTCTTGGGCGGTTCTCCTGCCAGCTGCATCTGTCTTCCGCTATCTTCGTGCCAGCTCTCGTTATTATCGTCACGGCATAGCTCGCCGTATTTTGACGTTCCAGACGCTTCATCAACAGTTGTGGAACAAAGACTTCATCGGGGTGTGCGAAGACCACACAGGCAGTGCGCATTGTTTTGAACAACGATGAACTGATGTGTATTGGAATGAAGCAGGGCATTTTGGACGAGAACGTGATCAAAGAGTATGATCATTCCGCCTATCTGAGGGACTTTGCAAGAATGAAGCCGTACATTGATGCCATCAGAAAGAACAGAGATGCTGCTGCGTACATCGTGTATGAAGAGTACCACAGAAAATGGAGTTGAAACCAAAGGTTATGAAAAATTAAGACTGGACCTGCCACCGAAGATCTGACACAAGCCCCCAATCACACGGTTTCGGATTCGTTCTGTGACCGTCGGTTGTTTGACAGGGGACCTTCCCCAGTCGTACAAACCTACGACGCCGGGCCAGCGTGGACTGGTGCTGATTGACCGTTCGGAGCTGTATAAAGGACGTCCTGTAAAATCCTTGACCAGGGGTTTGACCAAATCGGGCGGCCGGAACAACACCGGACGTATCACCTCGCGTCGGCGCGGGGGGGGTACCAAACGCCTTTACCGGATCGTTGACTTTAAACGAAAAAAATTCGATGTGGTGGCCACCGTGGAACGCATCGAATACGACCCGAATCGCACGGCTTTTATCGCTCTGATCAAATACGACAATGGCGAGCAGGCCTATATCCTGGCCCCGCAGCGTCTGGCCGTCGGTGATCAGGTGGTCGCCAGCCAAAAGGCCGACATCAAACCGGGCAATGCAATGCCGTTCTCGGGCCTGCTGATCGGGACAATCGTGCACAACATCGAACTCAAGCCCGGCAAGGGTGGTCAGCTCGCGCGTGCCGCTGGCACCTATGCCCAATTCGTGGGCCGTGACGGCGGATATGCCCAGATTCGTCTGAGCTCGGGCGAGCTGCGCATGGTGCGTCAGGAATGCATGGCCACTGTTGGGGCCGTGTCGAACCCCGACAATTCCAATCAGAACATGGGCAAAGCCGGTCGCACGCGCCACAAAGGCAAGCGTCCAAGCGTTCGGGGTGTGGTTATGAACCCAATCGATCACCCGCATGGCGGTGGTGAAGGCCGAACCTCGGGTGGTCGTCACCCGGTTACCCCGTGGGGCAAACCGACCAAGGGTCGCCGCACCCGGGCGCCGAAAAAGTCGTCCAACAGGATGATTGTCCGCTTGCGGCACAAGCATTAAGGCAGGATAGACGATGGCACGTAGTGTTTGGAAAGGTCCGTTTATCGATGGTTACTTGCTAAAAAAAGCAGATACTA
>JACOMT010000109.1:7943-16050 GCA_014623385.1 Paracoccaceae bacterium | reverse complement strand
CCTGCGGGGAGCCGCAAACAGGATCACCCTCACCCCGCAAACACCGGCAATCGCATAACCAGACCACCAAAACCGCTTTGCCCGCTTTAAGGCCAGCGGATCGGACAGAATGGCCAAATCAAAGCTTCCGTCGAAAATCACCCTAGTCATGCATAGGACTTTGGGTAAATTTTTCGATAAGCCCGGGGTTGTAAAGCAGAACCCATTCCCATAAGCGTTGTTCGGGTTTCGACAGATGGAGAGAGCAATGACCGATGGTCCCATTTACGGTTTCGACACGCTGCAAATTCATGCCGGTGCCAGACCGGATCCCGCCACGGGCGCGCGGCAAACACCGATTTATCAGACTGCGGCCTATGTTTTCCGCGATGCGGAACACGCTGCTGCGCTCTTTGGCCTGCAAGAGGTCGGCTATATTTACTCGCGTCTGACGAATCCGACCATTGCTGTGTTGCAGGAACGGATTGCGACGCTTGAGGGTGGCGTTGGCGCGGTTTGCTGTTCCTCGGGTCACGCGGCCCAGATCATGGCACTGTTCCCGTTGATGCGGCCCGGTCGCAATGTCGTGGCCTCTACCCGGCTCTACGGCGGTACAATCACGCAATTCAGTCAGACAATCAGGCGCTTTGGCTGGGATGCCAAATTTGTTGATTTTGATGATGTGGATTCGGTCACGTCGGCCATTGACAAAAATACCCGCGCGGTGTTCTGCGAGTCCATCGCCAACCCTGGCGGGTATATCACCGATCTGGATACCATCAGCAAAATATCCGATGCGGCCGGTGTCCCGCTGGTCGTTGACAACACCTCGGCCACGCCGTACTTGTGTCGTCCGATTGAACATGGTGCGACCTTGGTCGTGCATTCTACCACCAAGTACCTGACCGGGAATGGCACGGTCACCGGCGGGTGTGTGGTGGATTGCGGCAAATTCGACTGGTCCGCGAATGACAAATTCCCATCGCTCAGCGAACCGGAGCCAGCCTATCATGGACTGAGGTTCCACGAAACCTTTGGCCCGCAGGCCTATACATTCCACGGCATTGCAATTGGGCTGCGTGATCTGGGGATGACAATGAACCCGCAGGCGGCGCATTACACGTTGATGGGTATCGAAACCCTGTCCCTGCGGATGCAGAGGCATGTCGAAAACGCGCAGACCGTGGCCACTTGGCTCGAAAAAGACGACCGCGTTGACTATGTGACCTATGCTGGTCTTCAATCGTCGCCCTATTTCAAACGGGTCAAAAATATCTGTCCCAAGGGCGCGGGCGGGATCTTCACCTTTGCGGTCAAAGGAGGGTATGATGCCTGTGTCAAGCTGGTGAATGCGCTGGAAATCTTTAGCCATGTGGCCAATCTGGGTGACGCACGGTCACTGATCATCCACTCTGCCTCAACCACTCACCGGCAGTTATCCGTAGAACAGCAAGAGGCAGCGGGCGCTGGCCCAGGCGTGGTGCGCGTGTCAATCGGGATCGAGGATGCGAACGATCTGATTGCGGATCTGGATCAGGGGCTGAGTAAGGCGGTGCGATAATCCCGGTTCGGCTAGGGAGCGCGGTCTCTCGGCGGACCTATGCAGGGCTAGTAAGGCGCGACCGGAACAGGTCGCGCCGGTTCTGGCAACCGTGACGACGTCCCGCCGTGAAAACTGGGCCATGCTGTGGCTGTATCGGTCCCTGGCTTTGCCCAGGGGCTCTTTTGGGTTCGCTCTATTTGCATACTGCATTGATGTTCATTCCACCCAAGGCGTTGACCAGGCAGTGCCTCAGAGTTGGGTTCCTCTGTAGGCCGGTGAGATGGAACCAGCGCAAAGATCTGTACGTGACAGCGTGATTTTGGTGGAAGCTTCGATTTGGCCATTCTGTCCGGTCCCAATGCCGACACGCAAGCGTGGTGGGTCAGGAATGGCGCGAAGCGTACGAGCCGGGCTACAAGATGAAATCCAACGGCTTTGCCCGCCCGGACGAGGCCCGAACAAGACAAGTTTCATCGACAAGGTCCACATGGGGCACCTGCGAACCGGGCCGGGAACCCCCCCGGGTTTGATACCATGGTCAAAGGGGCGAACGCGCGGGCGGGTATTGGCCAACCGGGATGCCCTGCGCGGTCGCCACCTTAACGGGATCATAAAGAACAGCCCCCGTCATCGACCCCTGCGGGCTTGGGAAAAACGCGGGGCATGCGGATCTACAAACGCCGCTTGAGGGTTGAGCAATGCCTATACCACGATGACGCACCGCCCGATAGTTCGGGCTGCCAAAACAAATCGGGCAGAACCCGCATGGCACCGCAAACAGGATCACCCTCAACCGGTAAACACCGGCAATCGCACCAGACCACCAAAACCGCCTTGCCCGATGTAAGGCCATCGGACCGGACAGAATGGCCAAGTCAAAGCGTTCGCCAACAATCACGCGCTCACGCAGAGGTCTTTGTAAAAATATAGGACTATATGAATAAAATGCATAAGCCTTTACCTTAATGACGGGCCGAGTTCAGAAACCGGAAACCACTATTATGGTGGCGCTGAGCGATCCCTCACCCGAGGCGCTGGGCGCGCGTCGCCTGCATCAGCGGGACCGCATTCAACAGCCCAAAGCTGCCGCCCGAGAAAAATTGTTGGCACCGTTATGGACCGTCGCGTCCATCAGCACGCCTAACCCGGCCAGATTCCGCACCCGGGCTGCCAAGGTATTTTTAGCCACAAAACCGATGATGCGGCTGTTCTTGTCGTTGTAGTTGCCAGAATAGTTGCCCGATCAGATCGGATTCGGTGTGATATTCCGTTTCCGGATACCCTGATCGGCTACACCGGGTTTGCCCAGCCGGTCCAGCACCGCCACCACCTTGCCCGCTGCCCCTCGCATCGCAAACCCGGCCTGCGGTACAGTTTTGGTACCGCCGGGCGTGATCGCCGCCACATCCTCCGGCACTTCCTCGACCCGGCCCTGTACCGTGACGGTCATCGTTGGCGACGCGGTGCCCGCGACCAGTGTGTTGGGAAGGGCGACAATGGCGCAAATGGCCATGAGAGAAGTAAAGTGTAACATGATCGACATGGGGCCCTCCGTTGCTTTGCCCCGACAAAGCTCTGGGAATTTATGACCGACAAGCCTTGAACTTAACCATTTCCCTTTTCCTAAAGGGTTTGCTAATCTTCGTACCCGAGGTATGAGACACTGGCAGACAGGCAAAGGAACCGAAATACCTGATGAAATCGGCCTTCGCGCTATATTTGTCCCTTGACGTCGTGGAACTGCTTTGTCGCAGTGGGGATGGCTGGTGGCGTGTCGGGCGCGCGGATCCGTGTGGGTCAGATCTGGCCGGGGAGATGACCGCGCTGCGCACGATGGCGAAAATCGCCGTGCCGGGCCCGGCGACGGCGAAATTGATCCTGCCGAATGATCAGATCCGGTATCTGACCGTGGACACGGAAACCGATGATGCGGTCATGCGCACCGCGCTGGTCGAGGCGGCCCTGGGTCAAGCAACGCCCTATGCACTGGCCGATCTGGTCTATGACATTTGTCCTGACGGGATACAGACGCACGTAGCTGCGGTTGCCCGCGAGACATTAGCCGAAGCCGAGGCTTTTGCCGTTGAACATGGCTTTGCCCCGCTCAGCTTTGTGGCGATACCGGGCGATATGCCGTTTATGGGCGAGCCGTTTTTTGGCACCAGCACTCATGCGGTCGATGTCGTGCCGCCGGGGGACGTGGTTGAGGCCGATGGCATCGCGGTTGTGGTTACAGGCGATTACATGCCCCCCTCCGTGAGCTTTTCCAATCGGCGACGTCAGGCCACGGTCACACCGGATCCAGCGCCCGAACGGGGGGTGCCTGATCCCGGGCCGCTCATCGACGCCGGTCCTGAATTCGACATGCGCATCCTCGACGGCGACGTGGACATCGAGCCGGGCACCGTGCCGCGCGGGATCGAACCAATGGTGCCGTCCCCGCCCCTTCAGATTTCAGTTGCCGACCCGGCTCCGTTTGACACGCCTCCGATGCGCACCAGGTTTCTGAGCTGCCAAAAAACGGACGCGTTGCCATCTGCTGTGATCTTGCCGGATCCGGACGCGCCAGATGTTCAGCCCATCGCCACCACTGCCGGGGATACTGCTGATGACCGTCTGCTGATGACCGTCTTTGGTGCGCGGGGCAATAAACCGGCGCGTGGCACGCCGGGCCTTCCGGGCCTGGTCCTGGCTACCTTGCTGTTGATCTTTCTCGCGGTGGCAGCCTTGTGGGTGCTTCTGTTTTTGGAGGTCGGTACCCGACGAGACCGGTCCGACCTCAGAGCCAGAGTTGCCAGCCTCCGCCTCGCTCGATCCGATGGTTGGCCAGGCCACACCGGAAACCGCGGCACAGCCCGAGGCACCGGGCACAGGGGAAAAGGTGGCCTCGCCGCTGCGGGAGCAGGTATTGACCGACACGGGCACAGCGATGCTGGACGTACCGCGCGAACCCGATCCGACCCCGGTGCCGGAAGAGTCCGGCGTTCCGGCAAAACAGGACCTGACTGCGGCAGAGGTGGCGACGCATTATACTGCGCCGCTGTTGTCGCCGGAAACCGGGTCGCTGGAAGATTTCCATATCACCTTGATCAACCGGATTACGCCGACCCTGGGTGCCGTCACCTTGGCCCCGGTGGACAGCTATGCCACGGATCGCCCCTTGCCCGCAGTTGCTATACCGCTTGCCTCCGGCACGGCCCATGAACTGGATCACCGGGGTCTGGCGCGCGCCCCTGTTGAGGGCGTGCCCAACCCGGTTGCAAACCACGTTTATCCGGGTGTGCCGCCGCCCACGCTGACACGGTTAACCGTACCTGAAACGGACGCAACGCGTGATGTGCTGGCAGGGCTGCGGCCTAGGCTACGGCCTGCCGCTCCGGGGGAACAAGGCGAACGGGCACCTCTGGGCGGGATCACGCGTGAGGATCTGGGTGCCATGCGTCCCCAATCGCGCCCCCCCCCGCCGCAGGAAATGGTCACCGAAGAGGTCGCCGAAACACCGTCTGGCCCCCTGGCCGTGACGGCATCGATGATGCCTGTCCGCCGCCCTGATGATCTGGCGGCGCAGGTGGCCAGGCAACAGCCTGCCGTAGCCCCGCAAACCGTGACACCCGCAGTTCCGACCGCAACACCGGTTGCGCGTCAGGCGACCTTGCACAATGCCATCAAATTTAATCGGGTAAACCTGATTGGTGTTTACGGCACCTCTGCCGACCGCCGCGCCCTAGTCCGGTTACCCAGAGGGCGCTATCGCAAGGTACAGGTTGGCGACCGTGTCGATGGTGGGCGGGTGGTGGCGATTGGCGAAAGCGAACTGCGGTATCAGAAAAACGGCCGCAACATGACGCTGAAAATCCCCAGCGGTTAAAACTGCGGGTCGCCTTGTCCAGCGGCCACAGCACCACCTTTGGCGTCCAATGGCTTTGTTGCACAATCGGGTGGTTCGGACGTCCCTTTCCCCGGACGGAGTATGCTAGGGCCTCTGTGACGGGTATGTCAGGGGCAGTGTAGCGGTTAAAAACGGCGATTCGGCTCCGGATTTCGTCCTACGGACCCTACCCATCAGGCTTTGCCCCGACAGCTGCACGCAATGCATCCTGGTTTCGACACGGGTACGGCGGTGGTATCTGCTGTATCACCGCCGGATGGCGCGATCAGGTATCAGTGCAGGCTTGACCACCTCATTCCGGGCGATGGTACCCGCGTTTGCGAGCTTCCAGGGGTTGGCATGTTCGCGGGGGTATAACGGCATGAACGTCGCGTGCTGCCATGGCATCATGACATTTGCGGGTGTCTTGGGCTTCATCTGCAGTCCCGTCTGCGGTCACTGACCCGATGTCCTGATCGGCAATCCGGTCAGGCAACTCTGGCAGCATGGGCGCACATCACCAATCTTCGACAGCCCGGCCCGCCAGCTTTTCCCGTTAATCCCGATTGCCGGATGCGGTGATGCTTGCGAGCGTTTCATTCGCCTCCCCCCAGCCTTGATACCGGTACTATCAGTCGATGCATTGTTTCGGGCGGATTCCGCCGCGATATGGCCGGTTCACGCCGGGTGTCTGTCGGCGGCGGCACAGGGTACTGCAATGCGGCACCGCCTGGGGGGCCAGACCAACTTGGCCCAGGCAATGGCTTGAGCCAACCAAATACCCCACTGGCGGTGGGGGCACCTGTGCACCGACAGACGCCGTATGATCCAAAACAACATCGGGCCACACGGCAGGGGTGCTTGACATGCGCGCCACGCCATATATCAGGTGCACCTTCATTGGTGTTGGTGCCCCCTCGCGGGGGATTGCCTGTCGGGCCTCTGGCCAAAGGCCAACGCCCTTCCATAAAGGCCCGCATCTTGGGCTTTGTCCAAAAAAAGGAGACCAGCCGTGACAAAACGCGCGTCTGCCAAATACAAAATTGACCGCCGGATGGGCGAAAACATCTGGGGGCGTCCGAAATCCCCCGTCAACCGCCGTGAATACGGCCCAGGCCAGCATGGTCAGCGTCGCAAGGGCAAACTGTCCGACTTTGGCATCCATCTGCGCGCTAAGCAAAAGCTCAAAGGTTATTACGGCGATCTGACCGAAAAACAGTTCCGACGCATCTATGCCGAGGCTGAGCGCGTCAAAGGCGATACTGGTGAAAACCTGATCAGTCTGCTGGAACGCCGTCTAGACGCGATTGTATACCGTGCCAAGTTTGCGCCGACCGTGTTTGCCGCCCGTCAGTTCGTGAACCATGGTCACCTTAAAGTGAACGGTCGGCACGTGAACATCCCGTCCTATTGCGTGAAGGAAGGCGACGTGATCGAAGTCCGTGACCGGTCTAAGCAGCTGGCTGTTTTACTGGAAGCGGTACAATTAACGGAACGGGACGTGCCGGATTACATTGAGGCGGATCATTCGAAAATGACCGCCATTTTCGTCCGTGCCCCGGTGCTGGGCGATGTACCGTATCCGGTGATGATGGAACCGAACCTGGTTGTTGAATTCTACGCAAAGAACTAGGCGGCTTTGTTAGCCAGGTCAAAACAGGGTGGCTGCGCGGTTTGTGCCGCCCTTTTGTGTAGGATACCGCTCTGACACGAATGCATGTCACGGTGCGCCACACCGCCGCAGTTTTTGAGCACAAGATATTCAATTGGGAAGACCCCTGCGTGAGCGCGTGATGTTCGGCGGAAGCCTTGATTTGGCCATTCTGTCCGGTCCGCTGGCTTTACCTGGCCTTACAGCGGGCAAAGCGGTTTTGGTGGTTTGGTTATGCGATTGTCGGTGTTTGCGGGTTGAGTGGCGGTGCCACGCAGGTTTTGTTCGATTGCCGACATCGCCAGTTGGACGTATGTTTTGGCCAGCCCGAACTATCGGGCGGCGCGTCATCGTGGCATAGGCATTGCGCAACCCCGCAAGCGGCGTTTGGAGATCAGCCTGCCGCCGCGTTTTTCCGAGACACGCAGGGGTCTATGACGGGTGGCCGTTCGCATGATCCCGTCACGGTGGCGACCGCGCGGGCATCCCGGTTGGCCTTGCTGGCAAAGGCTTTGTCGGGCCGACACTCGCAGGTATATTCGCCCCTTCGACCATGGTACCAAACCCGGGGGTCCCCGGCCCGGTTCACAGGTGCCCGTGTGGGCCTTGTCGATGAAACTTTCCTCGTCCGGGCCTCATCCGGGCGCACAAAGCCCTTGTAGCCCGGCGTACTCTTTGAGCCTTTCTTGATCCACCGCGCTTGCGTGTCGGCACTGGAATGGCTGCCGGGGTGGGCGGTACTTTGCACCGGTTTGGTGCCGAGGATCACCCGTTTCGGCCCGTGATCCCCGATCTGACGGCAACCCCCGGCCAGAAGATCATCGTGGGTTGCGAAAATGGCAGCGGGTTATCGCATCGGGCACAGCTGCAAAGAGGTCGGGGCCACAAAACAGCATGAAATCCAACCGCAGTTGAGGGCGCGCGCCTCAGGCTTCGGGGTGCCACTGCCCGATCAGCAGACACTATGAAATGGACCAACGGATCATAATCCTAAAATTATACCCCTGGGGCCCGATCCCGGAGCACCCCAACCCTCCAAATTATGCAGATGTCTTTCAATTGCTTG
>JACOMT010000109.1:0-7873 GCA_014623385.1 Paracoccaceae bacterium | reverse complement strand
CGTAAACGTTGTCGACTTCATTCAAGTGCACAGGATCGCTTGTTACGGCCCCCTTTCGTGATCTGAACCAGCGTGACCTGACCACGAAATTTCGGCACTTTCCCTTCGCTGCGCAGGCCAATAAGACCCGTCGGGAAGGAGCGGCGAATGACTATAATTGAACCTCAACCAGGCATCATGGAAATTGACCTTTATGTCGGGGGCAAGTCGACCCTTGCCGGGCGAGTGGATGTTCTGAAACTCAGTTCCAATGAAAATCCGTTGGGGCCGCCGCCCTGTGCAATCACCGCGTTGACCGAGGCAGCCTGGGGCACGCATCTTTATCCGTCAACGGATCATGCCGCGTTGCGCCTGGCCATTGGTGAGGTTTGGGGTCTGGAACCTGATCGCATCATCTGTGGCGTTGGGTCGGATGAGGTTTTGCAGTTCATCACCCAAGCTTTTGCCGGTCCGGGCGATGAGATCATCCACACCGAACATGGGTTCAGCCTGTATCCCATCCTGACGCATATGGCCGGGGCGACGCCCGTCCGGGTGCCGGAAACGGACCGGTTAGTCAGCGTGGATGCGATATTGGCTGCGGTCACCGACCGGACGCGGATTGTGTTGCTCACCAATCCCGGTAATCCGACCGGCACGATTCTGCCCGACACGGAATTGGTGCGGCTGGCAGACAGGTTACCGCCGCGCGTCGTTCTGGTGATCGATGCGGCGTATACCGAATACGCTGATCACTATGACGGGGGGGCCGCGCTGGCTACGGAGCGGCCCAATGTCTTGATGACGCGCACTTTTTCCAAGATATTTGGTCTGGGCGGTCTGCGGATCGGATGGGGGTACGGATCAAAGAAACTGATCAATGTGCTGAACCGGCTGAAACAGCCATTTAACCTGTCCGTTGTGCAATTGGCCGCAGCCGAGGCCGCCGTGCGCGATCATCAGTGGGTGCAATCCTGTGCCGAGCTGAACGCGAACCAGCGGGCGCGCCTGATCGCGTCCTTGCGGCAACTGGGCATTGAGACGGACGCATCTCAGACCAATTTCGTGCTTGCCCGGTTTGCTGACAGTGTCGAAGCGGATATCGCCGATGCCGCGTTGCAAGCTGACGGTATTCTGGTTCGCCGGGTGGCAGGCTATGGCTTTCCCGAAGGTCTGCGAATTACGGTCGGCGATGCGGCCGCGACCGGGCGGGTCATTGAGGCTCTGACCAAGAGGAAAGCCCAAACATGACCGTCATTTACGACCGTGTGGCCCTGATCGGTCTTGGCCTGATTGCTGGGTCCATCGCCCGGGCGTCGAAACGCGCGGGGCTGGTGGGTGAAATCACGGGATTTGCGCGGTCCACGGAAACCCGGCATACGGTGCGCGACCTGGGCTTTTGCGACGTGGTTTATGACACCGTGCAAGAGGCCAGTCGCGATGCGGATTTGATTGTTCTGGCTGTGCCGGTCGGCGTCATGGGGGCCGTGATGCGGGACATCGCGCAGGTCCTGAAACCCGGTGCCACCGTGACGGATGTGGGATCGGTCAAACGGGATGTCATTTCGCAGGTGGCTGGACCGAACATTCCGGGCCGACGTCGGGCTTTGCCGAGCTGTTCGACAACCGCTGGTGCCTGCTGGTACCCGGGGCCGGGACTGATCGTGCTGCCATCGACAAACTGTGCCGGTATTGGGAGGGCATGGGTGCCAATGTCGAAGAGATGCAGCCGGATCACCACGATTTGGTTCTGGCTGTGACCAGCCACGCCCCCCACCTGATCGCCTATGCCATGGTGGGCGTTGCCGATGATCTGCGCCGGGTCACTGATAGCGAGGTCATCAAATATTCCGCTGCGGGCTTTCGCGATTTCACCCGGATCGCGGCCAGCAATCCAACCATGTGGCGCGATGTCTTTCTGGCCAACAGGGACGCAACGCTGGAAATCCTTGGCCGGTTTGCTGAGGAGCTGTTTGCGCTGCAACGGGCTATTCGCACAGGCGATGGCGATCATTTATATGACTATTTTACTCGGACACGCATCATTCGTCGGGGCATTATCGAAGCTGGGCAAGACACGGATGCGCCGGATTTCGGACGCGGGAAGACTAAAACATGAACCGCTGGACTCTGGGCATTGCTCTTGCAGGTATTTGCGCCGATACAGTCTTGGCCAACGCGCCAACCAAATCGATCTGCACCCCGGTCTCGCTGACACTGCGATTGCAGAGAGCCATCCCTGGCTGCCTTGCGTTCGGTGTCGGTCGGCCCGGGTTGAGGGCTCTTTGTCCCGGCAACAACGGTTCGCCCGCCCTTGCGCAGCTCGGTCTTTGCCCAACGGGCAATGGCTAAAAAACATGCGCTTTGTGAAGATCAGCTGCCTAGGTGATATCGCTTTGCAGGGGGATGTGGTTGGCACGGTTCCGGGTCGCATTTCAGTCTGTGGGGTCAAGGATGCCGTACGGCTGCAATTTGGTGTCTGGCATAGTGCTTAGCACCGGATCGCTGATGACATGTGAAACGGCCAAAGTGCTGAAAGCCTTGGTGGACAAAAGCATAAAGCCAACCGTCAAAAAACATGGGCCGGTTGTCGAAATGACGGTTGCGGCCCACTATGCCTGCCGGATGTGAAACAATAAAAAGGGCGCGAGTATCCCCGAAGCACGGCAAAGGCCGTGCGATTGATATTTCTGCCTTTACGATGAGTAACAGCGAGGTGGCCACGGTGCATAACGGATGGGTACCATGGCAACGCGCGACTTGCTCCGCAAGGTGCATCGTGGCGCTTGTGGGCCTTTTGGCACAGTGTTGGCACCGAATGTCGGCAGCCACCACAAAAACCATTTCCAAATGGACACGGCCCGGTACTGCGGTGGACCCTTCTGCCGCTAGTGCAGGACGATCCGCGGGGCAGGGCCCAAGGGGATGGGACCCAGCGACATATAGCCGTTGGCAAAGTTCAACTGAACATCCAGCGTGTTCAGGTCCCCGCCCAGTCCAGCCAGCAAGCGCAAGCTACGTTCTGCGCTATCACGCAGGCCGACAGGCAACTCGCCGCTCGCCTCGACGATATCCAGCATCTGTTGCCAGTTGTCCACTTTTACCGTGATTGTCCCGGTCGGCAATCCTGCGGAATCGACCATAAAGTCACCATCCTCGGCCAGAATCCGCAGATCGCCCCATTGTGCTTCGGCAATCCGCAGCTGAATACCGCGCAGTTGCGGCCTCTCTGCCTCTAAGGCACGCCGGTCCCAGATGCGGTCAAACCTCATGGTCGCCTGAATTTGCAGTGCCGCAAAGCCTTGCGGCCACCGGTCTGTTCCGGGCAAAGCTCGCCGAGCCAAATCGCCCGGTGCGAAATCGCGAGAAGAAACTTCTATCGTATAAACCTCCGGCGACTCTTGCTGCTCCACTGCCAGGATCAGGTCGTCCCCGGACAATAGCGGAACGTCCATCTGATCAAAGCGCCACGGGCCGACGGTCAGAGCCAATCGGTGCAATTCCAGCGCCGGTCCGGGTTTTAAACGCAGGTCCGCCACCATGTCAGCGGTGGTCAGCGTAATCGTCTGGTTGAGATAAGACAGCTGTTGCGGTGTGTCGGCAAACCGCAGTGACACCGCGCCCGGCCAGGCTGCCGGGCTGTCAAAGGTCAGGGTATCGGCGCGCCAGGATATCCCGGTCTGGGGGGCGGCCAGAACCGGGTGAGCCAATGTGGTTATCAGGGCGACCGGATAGCCGGTTGTTGAAATGCCGGAAAATTCGGCTTGCCAGCCTTCGTCGGTGCGTGCAGCGAACCATTGGGAAATGCCAAGCCGTGCAGCATAACCCACACCAAACCAGTACAGCGACCAAACCACGGCAATCCCAAGCAAAATTCGAATGACGATGCGCATGGTTCCGCCCCCTTTCCCACCACTGATGTGAGTGCTGTTTACAGTCGGATAAGCAAAAGGGCCAGAGATATGGCGGTGGTGCCTGGGCTTGAATTTCCTTTCTCGTAAAGCTCATGCTTCTTTGGTGCAGATGCTTTTACGCCGATACCGCCATGGCCGGAGTGCATTTCAGCAGAGTATGGACACGACAGCGTTAGTGTACAAAGTACAAATTAAACACATTCAAAAAATTACATAAGTGTAGGGTGATTTGGAATGGTCATGTATATTTATATTTGTTAGGAGTCCACACTTATCTGTAACGACAGTACATATATGCTAATGAAGAATAATTATGGCTTCATTTGCAAGGCAATATTCACACATTTGCAATAATAAACCACTAAACTTATTGAAAGCAAAAATTTCAACAACAATCCTTGCAATCTCTTCCTATGGTTCCTTTTATACTTAAAAACTGGGAATCCATGCAATGAAGTAGGCTATTTCTCCTGTCAATAAACTCACAGTGTGGTGCACTGGCTTTTTCTGTCTTATGGTACACTATTGTGGATTTGTGAAACAAGCATAAGGATAATTTAATTAAGTACTTGTAGACATTTATAGCGCGAAAAGCACTGAATCAAAGAATCAATCTGCATGAAAACAAATTATAGAATAGTTGGTAGAGGAAGCTTAAAGCCACTAATGATTGATGGACACAAATAGTACGGTATGAGATTGCCACAGAGACCGGCCATTCCTTATGCATATAGTATATTGGCCTATTTTATCTCTGGTGGAATAACTGTATGACTGGTAGTGTTATATAGAGAAGTATAGTAGATACAATGCTGACAATGTGTTATATATTCACATAACTTTTGCTTAGCTAAATAGTTCATAAGTGCATGCATTGCTACTTAGAAGCTACTGTTACTACCAGAATTGAGAGATACAATGGCTATTAAAGATGGTGGTCTTGTTAAAACAACGAGTACATCATGCCCTAGCTTTGTTAATGAAGAGAGTATTACCAGTAATGGACTAAGATCATCATCTGATGCAGTAAAAGTACCCACTACACTACCAATAGTAGCGTCTTCTGGAATGGTTAAAACATGGGGGCCATCAAACTGTGGATAATGATCATTAGCATCAAATAAGCTAATCTTTAACAAGATTGTATCATTTAAGTTATCAATGTCAAATGCTTTAACTGTTACAATGAACTCATTGATTCCTTTCTCATAATCAAGGGTACCTTTTGGCACAATAGTTCCATTAGAATGTAAAGCAAATGGAAGATCATCATAATCACCATCATCTAATATTTCATATGTTACATGCGAATACTCTGGCGATTCATCACCATCGATTGCATAAAGTACAAATTTGAATTGAGAATTCTCAGTAATGTTGAAGTGGTACAGATTCTGGTTGAAAATAGGTGGGTTGTCATTTTTGTCAACAATGGTCACATTTATTTGCAATGGTTCTGACTGATGTACACCATCAGATGCCACTAAACGCAACAGAAAATGTCTTTTCATTGTTTTGTTTTCATAATCAAACTCATGCTTGTTTACAATAACTGGGTTTCCATTTAATCGATTATGAACAATTTCAAATGCATCCCTATCACCCAACAAATCATAGTTAAATGAGCTTTGAATTCCACTATCCCTACTTCCAAAAAAGTCTATGCGTTGACTATTATTTGGTCGCTCAGCTGTTTCCAAGTCTTTATCTTCAATTTGTATTTCTAGTCTGAAATCTCCTGGTTTAACATTTTCTTCCAAATGCACATTCAACTGAGACTGTAAGAACACTGGAGGCTCATCATTTACATTACGAACTAAAATGGTAATATTAGCGGTGCTAGTAGAATTGAATTTACCATCACTTACTATGACTAGAATAACAATTTCTCGTTCAGTCTCAAAATCTAATGGAGAAATTAAAAATACTGTTCCATTTGATAAGATTGTCAGCAGAGAACTGTTTATAGCAAAGAATGTAAAGGAAGTTATATTTCCGTCAAGGTCTCCAACTTGTATATTTAAAATTGGGTCAGAAGGCACATTGTTCTCTTCAATAATTACTTCATAAGTTTCATTCTCAAAAAATGGACGATTATCATTTGTGTTTGTAACATTTATCACAACTGTAGAATTTTCAGTGCAGTTAAGTTCCTCATCTTTCAAAATGATGGTCAGTGAATATGAAGTCACTGTCTCATAATCCAGTGCTTCTAAAAGCATTAGATAACCATCTGGGGTGAGGAAAAATGTAGTAGTATTTTCAAGGATTTCTAATGCATAGCCACTAGAATTAGTGGTGTCTTGGTCAGTGACAACAAACTGAAGCAGTGCATTTTCAGGAAGGCCAGAAAGTTGGATGGGATAGGTCTCTTCTTTTACAGCCACTTGTACCACTCTATCCCTAAATGAAGGACAAAACTCATTTTCATCAATCAAGTTGATAGTAATGGTTGTTTGTGATGCCATTCCTGATCCATCATTTGCTTCAATACGTAACACAGTGATTCTTTGAGCTGGATCTTCGTAGTCCAATTCTGCTATTACTAGAACACTTCCGTTACTTGTTACATTGTAAAAGTCATTGGTTGTTTGGAGAGAATAATGTATCATACCCCCAAGCTGAACACTCCCATCTGCATCTGAAGCATTTAAAGTAAAGATAGTTGTCTGCACACTTGTGCTTTCAGAAATGCTGAGTTCATAAGAGGGATTGGAAAATACTGGGGAATGCTCATTTACATCCATCACTTGTACCAACACTAATGCATAATCACTTTGGTTGAAAGGATCACTGGCTTGAACAGTTATATTAAATACCCTTCTGTCATTTTCATAATCAAGCTCTCTGACAAGAGAGATTGTACCATTACTGTCAATAGAAAATGGTAATGCATCATTATCTTGAAGTGTGTACTGAATTTCATTATACTGGGGAGATACATCATTGTCTGTTGCAAACACACTCAGTACATCACCCTGGTAGTTTTCAAGAACTCCTTGACTATAAGTTGACTGATTAAATTCTGGACTGTTGTCATTTACGTCTTCAATGTTCACAACAATTTGTAGCAGCTGAGATGCACTAAATCCACCTCCATCAATGGCTTGAATTGACACAATAAACTGCCTATCCCCACTCTCATAATCAAAAGTCAAATTGTTAGTCAAAACAAAGAAGCTATTGTTTAAAGTATCTTGCACCATAAAGTGAGGGATATCTTGTGTGATGAATACTCGTCTGATGGTCCCTTGACCAATTTCACTGGTGAAGTCTAAGTCATTGTCTGTGACTAAGAATGGAACAGACAAACTAAATCTGTTAATGCTTTCATTTACAGTAACTTCAATTCTGTTTGTAGAAAATTCGGGACGGAACTCATTTTCTGGAATAACAGTGATGGTCAGAATGGCAGGAGTAGAAGTAAATTCTCCATCAGTGACATAAATGTTAATTTGTATTTCTTGGGTAATTTCATAATCAAAAGCCTTTATGTGACTAACAATCCCAATGCTGTTAAAAGATATAAATCCATCTGTACTATCTGTAAAATATTCCACCTGGTTGTTGTCAGGATCAGTTGCCTGAAGTACTACTGGACCGGTAAATAATACATTTTCTGCTACACTAAAACTATAGGTAGCAACATTAAAGAACGGTGCTCTTCGGTTGACTTCAAACACAATGACAGTTACTTGTAATGGTTCTGAAGTTAACTCTCCACCGTCTTTAGCTACCACTATAAAAGAATAATTTTTGCCTCTCTCCAGTGATCCATTGACAATCAATTCATGATCGTCACTGACAGAAAATGGAATATCATCATCATTAGAAATTATTTCTATATTAACTGTTCCATAAAGTTCACCAGTGTCATCGTCTGTAGCATTTAAAACCACAACTGTATCATCCATACTGGTATCTTCTGGTACACGAATTATGATTGGTGATGACTGTTGAAATACAGGACGGTGCTCATT
>JACOMT010000108.1 GCA_014623385.1 Paracoccaceae bacterium | reverse complement strand
GGTAACGGTTTAGCCCGGCGCGTGAGACTCCCGTACGATCATGAGCAGATCGTCCAGAGAAACCGGGGAAGCACCTTGCGCAACGCCACAGGCCAAGCCGGTGTCGGTCTGGAGCCGGTGGTGTCGGGTGGTGTGGCTGCGGTCCTCGACACATGAGCCCGCTTGCGCCACGTCCAAATTGTTTGTTCTGAAATGCCGTGGCGCTCTGCCATTTGCCACGCTGGTTGCCACACTGGCTTCGGACTTACCTAAATGGCCGCCCCGATCCCGGGTAATGCCGCTACGGGGCAAACACGGGGCAAATCAAATAACCCCGGCAAACTATCGACAAGGAGGTGCATGGGACCAAGCGTATGCCATGTGATCCTGTCGTGCGTATTCACCCTCGGGTGACCCGGATGCGCCTAGGCGTGCACCCAACAGGGCAGACAGACGCCAATCCCGCGACGGGTCGGATGCGAATTGCCGAATCGGGTCAAAATGCCGATAACAGGCATTGTTCTGATGACAACGGTGGCCCTTTGGCCTAATAGTGGCGGCCCTTGGCCTATGGCGTGTACAAGGAGTGTATGAATTGTTGTCAAATTTCATTTCCAGCACTGTATCCTGTGCCGTTCACCGTGCGGAACGATGCAATCTGGCCTATCGAAGACGCACCGTTCTGCCCCGTGCGCGGTGTGCGGCGGTTGGTTGATCCCGATTTTTGCGCATCGCATTCAGCGTAAATTCATCGATCTTCCCGTCATTCCCTGACACCCTGTGACCCGAGCTTGTCGGCACTGTTCCATTGTAAACCACTTCCCCAATGTGTATACCTTCCCAAGTCCCGCGCCTGGCGGTCGATATCGGTGGCACCTTTACCGATGTGGCCATCGATACCGGCCATGACATCCTGTCGGCGAAAACCCTGACCTCGCACGACAATCCGGTGGATGGCGTCCTGCGTGGCATTGCCTTCGCGTGTGAGGGGGCCAACCTTCAGCCAGAGGAATTTGGCTCGGTGCTCCACGGCACGACCCTGGCTACAAATGCGCTCATCGAGCGACGCGGGGCGCGGGTGGCAGTGATCACAACCGAAGGGTTCCGCGATATCCTCGAAATTGCCAATGAACGGCGCTATGATCAATATGACATAAATATCGACGCGCCCGATTACCTGGTGCGGCGGGATATGATTTTTACCGTTCCTGAACGGATGGCGGCGGACGGGACCGTTCTGACCCCGTTGACCCCGTTTGCGGCAGAGCTCGCTATTCGTGCCGCCCTGGCGGCGGGGGCGGATAGTTTGGCGATATGTTTCTTGCACAGCTATCGCGACCCGACCCATGAGCAAATGATGGCCCGGGTTGCAGCGCGCATCGCCCCGGATCTTTCGGTGTCGCTGTCGTCCGACGTGTCACCCGAAATACGCGAATTTGACCGGATGTGCACGACGGTCTGCAACGCCTATGTCAAGCCACTGATGGCCAGGTATCTGTCGGACCTGGCTCGCGCAATCAAAGACGCGGGATATCGCTGTCCGCTTTACATCGTGACATCGTGCGGGGGCATGACGACGCTGGACACGGCGATGACTTTCCCCATCCGCCTGGTTGAATCCGGCCCCAGCGGCGGTGCAATCATGGCGGCCAGCGTCGCACGGGCACGTGGGTTGGATCAGGTTCTGTCCTTTGACATGGGTGGGACCACCGCCAAGCTGTGCCTGATTGAGGAACAAAGCCCCAGTTCCTCCCGTATTTTCGAAATCGACCGCGCAGCCCGCTTTTTGAAGGGCAGCGGTATTCCGGTGCGTATCCCCGTGATCGATATGATCGAAATCGGTGCCGGGGGTGGATCGATCGCGCGGGTGGATAAGATGGGCCGCCTGCGGGTCGGTCCGCACAGCGCATCCTCGACACCCGGGCCAGCCTGCTACGGGCGAGGGGGCGATGCGCCAACGGTGACGGATGCGGATGTGGCCATCGGCTACATTGATCCCCGGGGGTTTGCGGAAAACCGTCTGACACTGGACCCGGCGCGTTCAAGGTCGGCGATCCAGCGGGATGTTGCGGATCCGTTGGACATGGACGTGGCCGCCGGGGCAGACGGCATTTCCCGAACCGTGGATGAGGCGATGGCCAATGCCGCGCGTATGCATGCGGCTGAGCAGGGCAAGGATTTGCAAGGGTATACGATGATCGCCTTTGGTGGCAACGGTCCGTTGCACGCGGCACGGATCGCACAAAAGCTGGGCATATCCCGCATTGTGATCCCCCCGAACCCCAGCGTTGGCTCGGCGGTGGGGTTTCTGGATGCGCCTGTATCTTACGAGTTAGTGCGTACCTTTGCCGCAACATCGGCGGTATTTCCGTTTGACGACATCAACGCGATGCTGGCCGACATTGAAAACAGGGCCGTTGCCGTTGTGACCCCCGGCGCGATGGGGCAGGCGGTGTCGGTGCAGCGCCGCGCGTTTCTGCGCTACGCGGGACAGGGGCAAGAGATCGAGGTTGGCGTCCCCGATGGCCCGCTGACACCTGCGCATCTGGACCATATGGTCGCCCGGTTTGGGGCGGAATACCGCCGCCAATTTGCGCGTGTGGTGCCGGGAATGACCGTGGAATGGATCAATTGGGCGGTCACCGCCAGCACGGAAACCGGTTCTGTGGCCCACATTCCGACCACCCCGAACGCGTCGACGGCCCCACAGCCAGTTGCAACCCGCCCCCTCCATATCGGGGAGGGCGGGCAGGAAATACAGGCGCATGTGTATCGCCGGGCAGATCTGCGGCCTGGTGATCGGTGTGCCGGGCCGGCACTCATCGCCGAACCGCAGACCACCACCTGGGTTCCGTCCGGCTTTGACCTGGATGTAGATGGCGGTGGCGGTCTGGTATTGACCCGCCGTGCAGCCCCCCGCGCGCCCCGGACGCGCGCGGATTCGGCCATTGACCTGCAGGTCATGTGGGACCGTTTGCTGGCCGTGGTTGAGGAACAGGGGCAAGTTCTGCTCCGCACCGCCTTCAGCGCAATTGTGCGCGAATGCGAAGACATATCCGCGGGGATTTTCGACACATCCGGCAATATGCTGGCCCAGGCGGTCACCGGTACACCAGGTCATATCAACACCATGGCGGAAACGGTGAAATCCGTTCTGCCCTGGCTCGATTTGTCCAGCATGGCACCCGGCGATATCTTTGTCACCAACGATCCCTGGATCGGAGCGGGACACCTGAACGACATTATGCTGGTCGCCCCGGTATTCTGCAACGGTCGTTTGGTCGCCTATTCGGCGTGCACCAGCCATGTCTATGACCTGGGCGGGCGCGGTATGGGACCGGATGGGGCGGATATCTTTGACGAGGGTCTCTTTATTCCCGTCTGCAAACTGGCCGACAAGGGATTGGTCAACGACCTGGTCATTCAGTTTATCAAGGCAAATTCCCGCTCACCCATGGAAAACGAGGGCGATCTTTATGCCCTCATGGCCTGTTGTGATGTGGCAGCCGCGCGGCTGGTTGATATGATGCACGAATTTGGGTTGGCTGATCTCGACCGCTTAGCCCAGCATATTCTGGACACGACCGGCAGAGCGACCAGAGCGGCTATCGCGCGTCTGCCACAGGGCAACTATGCCCATGAGCTGATGATCGATGGGTATGATTTTGAAATAAAATTGCGCGCAACGATGACCATTGAAACGGCTCGTATTCTTGTGGATTTCAAGGGCAGCTCGGGGCCGTCTGCCCTGGGGATCAACTGTCCCCTGAACTATGCGGCCGCCTATACTTGCTATGCGTTACGCTGCATTATCGGCCCGGACGTGCCCAACACGGCGGCCTCGCTTGCGCCCTTTGTGGTCACGGCACCGCCGGGCTGCATTGTGAACGCCCAGCCACCGGCACCCGTGGCCATGCGGCACACGGTAGGCCAGATGACGGCGGATGTGGTGCTGGGGGCCCTGTCCCGGGCGCTCCCGGATCGGACCTCTGGGACCTGCCGCTCCGCAGTGCTACGCGCACCGGCCCGGATGCATCCGGTTATACGGTTTTTGCTACCGAGTTCTGCCACGCTGGGGGTACGGGCGCGCGTCCGACCAAGGACGGGCTATCGGCCACAGCCTTTCCTAGCGGGATTTTGGGCACGCCCACGGAAATTGCCGAAACCACGGCACCGGTCCGCTATCTGCGACGTGAATTAATCCCCGATAGCGGCGGCGCGGGACAGTTTCGCGGGGGGCTGGGACAGCGGATCTATTTGACCAGCAGTGAGGATGCCAACATCCTGCTGCTGGCCGGGGTCGAACGCACCAGGTTTGCCGCACGTGGTCGGGCCGGTGGTGGTAATGGCACCAAGGGGCGCATTCACCTTGCCTCGGGGCCACAACTGCGCGGCAAAGGGGAACAAATCATTCCGGCGGGTGATGTTCTGATCTGGGAAAGCCCCGGTGGGGCCGGGTTTGGCGATCCGTTGCTTCGCGATCCCGAAACGGTGGCCCGCGATGTGCGCGAGGGGGTGGTAACAGCCCGGGCGGCGCGACACATCTATCGCGTGGTGCTGACAGATACGGGCGCGGTGGATGGCGCGGCGACGCGTGCCTTGCGCGATGAAGCGGATGGCTAGGACCATACTCATTCAAAGCTGGGGCCACAGGGGCAAGGCGTGATCACCTCTGCCACAAAGCTCCGGGTAACATCTGACGGCCAACGGCGACCCGGCCCGTGTCCATACCGGCCCATGTACACAAAGGCATAGGCCAGCTTCAACCAGGGGCCCGGTCCCCCCACACAAGTGCCCGGGGGTGATCGGGCCGACCAAAGGGGTCCCGGATCATCCGCAAGCCATCGCGATGCGCTGGTACGCGGTGAAACCCACACCTTCGGCGACCAGAAAAATGGTTTATATTGAAGAATTATCTTATGTTCTACAAAATGAAACATTCGATAAAGATAAATATGATAATCTGATTGGAAAAAATTCAAACATAAAATACCCTCCAATTTTTAAAAAATCTGCCCTGATTTAACTTTATGGAGGCCAGGTGGCCAACAAATTATTTTTAGAAAAATTAAAACGCCTCATGATAAAATTTAAACCAAGTCAAAAGAAAGTCATTCAAGATATCCTATTGCAATTGGCATATGATGTTGGTGTTATTGACGTTAAACGCGCATAACTGCACGTACCGTCCTCGGCAAAGCTGGGCTGGATGCCCAACCCTTGTTTTCACACAGGTTGGATAGATGGTCACGCACCGAATGTGGTTTCCACTCGGTGGCTTTAATAATACCTCTGCATGATTGGATGGTTGCGGACAAACCATCAAACCCGGTATGCTATTGTTAGGCGTTCAGGGGTGGTTTGATGCACCTGTTTTTGCGTGGTTCGTGTCGAACACGGATCGGCGCAGACGACGTTCTGAGCAAGATTAACGCACTCATGGACTGGCGGTGGTGTTCGCCGACATGCAAGCGTGCGTTGGGGCGCGCCGGGATCGGGTCTCAGGGTTATGATCCGCTGGTCCGCTTCAAGCGTCTGCTGATCGGGCAGTGGCACCCCGAAGCTGGCGCGTGCGCCCTCAACTGTGGTTGGATTTCATGCTGTGTTGCGGCCCCAACCTCTTTGCACCTGTGCCCGGTGAGACGACCCATTGCCGAAGCGGCGATCATCGACGCCCCACTGGTGCAAAGTGCCGCCCCGACCCGGCAGCCATATCAACGCACCGCAAGACCGGGCCGAAGCGGAGACCCCGACAATCCGCCCGACGGTCCAGACATGCATTTCAGTGCTGACACGCAAGCACGGCGGATCAGGAACGGCGCGAAGCGTATGCCAGGCGACAAGATGACATCCAGGCGGCTTTGCCCGGCAGGACGAGGCCTGAACGAGGAAAGCTTCATCGACAGGGTCCGCACGACAAGGTTTACAAAGGGCACCTGCCAACCGGGACGCCCTGCGTGGTCGCCACCGTGACGGAATCATGCGAACGGCCGCCCGTCATCGACCCCTGCGGGCCCGGGAAAAACGCGGGGGCAGGCTGATCTCCAAGCACCGCTTGAGGGATTGCGCAATGCCTATGCCACGATGACGCGCCGCCCGACAGTTCGGGCTGGCCACAACAAAACGCCCAGCTGGCGATGGCGGCAATCGCATAACCCAAATCACCAAAACTGCCTTGCCTGATGTAAGGTCAGCGAACCGGACAGAATGGCCCAATCGAAGCTTCCGCCGAACATCACGCTGTCACGCAGCGGTCTTTTTATGAAAGCGAGCGCTCATCGGGTTTACGAACTCATCCGGGGCCGACTTTGGTGCACCCCGTCACGGGGCTCCATGTGGCATCTGTTCAGTCGATGGCAACCCGGCCCCAATCCGCCCGCAAAGGGTTCGGCGCATCATTTTTGTCGCGCTACAGCACAATCGGTGCCACGTACGGGACATGAGGAACGCAATGACAGGAGCCACCGAATTTGGCTTTGCCCCGCACAGGATCCGGTCTGAGTGCGAAAGCTTGGTACCGGTCAAAATCAGATTTGATGACAGCGTTACAGGCCTTGGAATCCTATTTTAGGCTCTGGTCATCGCCCTGATCCTGTCGGCATCCGGTATGTGGTTCCTACCCGCGCCTGGATTTGGCCCGGAAACGATTCTGCACAGAAGCTATGACAGCCCGGGCAGTGCGATGTTGTCTACGGATGCGATCAAGCTGTGATAGGCAGTATGGCACGATGCCGATGCACCTGGCCGGTACCGGAAGATGCAGCCTGCCGCGTCATACGTAAGCAACCGGGCACTCTATGCGCATGGATTTTGCGCCCCATCCGCAAAAACACAGATATTGCGAAAGCATGATCAAGATATTGTGAAAGAATAATCAATTGCCAGGCGGATAAACCGCACCACATAAACCGGCGTGTGTAACCCAGTTCTTTGGAGCAAATCCCATGAAAACCACTCTATTGGCCGCTGCATTGGCTACCGCCGCAATTGCTGCATTCGCCGCGCCAGAAAAATACGTCCTAGACGCCAGCCACAGCCAGGTTTTGTTCAGCTATAACCACCTTGGTTATTCGACCACCTACGGCATGTTCTCTGGTTTTGAAGGCGAGATCATGTTCGACCAAAAAGACCCTGGAAATTCCAGCGTGTCGGTATCGATTCCGGTAATGGCGATGTTTACGGGCTGGGAAGCGCGCTACAGACATTTCATGTCTGGTGATTTCTTTGGCGCGAGCGAAGGTGATTTGGTCACGTTCAACTCAACCGGTATCGAAGTCACCGGCGAAAATACCGCCATCATTACGGGGGATCTGAGCATGAACGGTGTGACGAAGTCGGTCGCTCTGGATGCGACGCTCAACCAAACCGGAACGCACCCTCAGGCGCAAAAGCCTTGGGCCGGTTTTGACGCGACCGCTACTGTTCTGCGCTCGGACTTCAATGTTGGTGCCTTGGCTCCGTTTGTCAGTGACGAGGTCGAACTGGTCATTTCGATCGAGGCCATGAAAGCCGAATAAGCTTGTTTTCTTCGATGAACGCCGAGGGACAAACCGCCGGTGCAGCGATTGCACCAGCGGTTTTTTATTCCGAGCGTGTCGCCGTCAGTACAATGTTGATGACGATGGCAAAAGCGACCGACGCCTCATCCCGCATGGATTGGCCGACATTGAAGTCCAGCCGGTTCACCTCGACCGTGCCAGTCATGTGCGCGGCATTGCCATTGATATCCAGTTCAAAGGGAAGTGTGATTGGAACCGACTTGCCCTTGATCGTCAGCGGCCCGGTCGCGGTGTATCCCGTGTCTGTTTTCAGAATATCGGCATCAAAAGTAGCGGTCGGAAACTGATCGACGTCAAAGAAATCCGGGGTCATCGCCTGATCTGTCACGGTGCCTAAAGTGAGGGACGGGATTGACACGGTCACGTTAACAACCCCGGCTGGCCCCGGTCTTTCGGGTTCGTCAAACGTGATTGCGGCAGTCCAATTGACGTCAATCGTCAATGTGCCGTCCTGCACCTGCCAATCCGATTGAACCTCGGCTAGCTTTTCTGCGGAAGGTCCGGATGCGTGCGTGTCAAAGTCACCCAGATAGATGCCTCCGCCCAAGGCCGCGGCCCAGACCGCAACCGCAACGATGATCGGTGCTGGACCATGGGTTGTGGCGTCGGTTTCCGGTCCGCTGCCAAATCCAGGCAACATGCGTTGCAGGGTAAAGTCCCGATCAATGACAAAGTGTTTCATCGCACCACCGATATGAGCCAGCAACGTTGCCCCCATGACCAAGAACAAGATCCAATGAATTTTGGTAAAAATCTCTGCCACAGACTCGTCTTTGGGGACGAATGGGAGGTTTTGGCCAAAAGGCCACCAGATAGGCGCAAATCCTGTCGTGGCAGCATGGTGGATCCACCCCGTCAGTGGCACCGCGACCAGAGATCCGTAAAGCAACCAATGCACCGTTTCGGCGGCCGTCGCCTCCAGCCTGTTTTTCGCGTTCAGCGGATGCGGTTGGGTTTCGCGAATAGTCCACAAGATGCGGGCCAGCGCGATAAAAAAGACTGTCAGTCCCAAAGTTTTGTGCATGGAAAACAGAGTGGCGGCAAACGCAATGTCGGCATCCGTCGTGGGGACATTCACGTTCTTGATGTCTTGGGCCAAATGATTTGCGACAAGACCCAAAGGGATGATGCTAAGGATCAAAAGTGCAGTGATCCAATGAAAGGACTTGGTCACCGTGCCATAGCTGAAATGGGTATTTGAGAGGCTCATGGGAATCTCCAACGTTTTGCCCGTAGGCTAGCCGAGGGCGGGGTTTAGGCAACATTCGTCGCGGCACAGAGACCGCGGCACGCAGGCAAACGCCGTAATGTTGTGGAACCTTGGCATCATGCTACCGGGACCTCGAAACGGTTGTTGTCTCTGACTCTGCTATGGGCTATGCGAACCGGATAAATTCGGGAGAGTTGGGAATGACCCGAGCATTTGTGTTTCCGGGGCAGGGGGCCCAGGTCATTGGCATGGGAAAAGCGTTGTCCGATGCCTATCCGGTGGCCAAGGCGGTGTATGACGAGGTTGACGAGGCATTGGGGGAAAAGCTGAGCGCGATGATCTGGGATGGTGACATTGCAGAACTGACTCGGACACAAAATGCGCAACCGGCGTTGATGGCAACGTCGCTTGCTGTGATGCGGGCGTTGGAAACTGAAGGGGTGACGCTTTCGTCGGCGTCCTATGTGGCCGGGCATTCGTTGGGCGAATATTCGGCACTGGCCGCTGCGGGATCGCTTGGCATTGCGGACGCCGCGCGGCTGTTGCGTACCCGTGGCATAGCGATGCAAGAGGCGGTGTCTGAAGGCCAGGGTGCCATGGTGGCGGTTTTGGGATTGGATCTGGACACTGTTCGTCGTATTGCAGCTGATGCGGCGGCTGATGAGGTTTGTACCATAGCGAATGACAATGATCCGGCCCAGGTGGTGCTGTCTGGACACATGTCGGCAATTGAGCGCGCAGCCGAGATGGCTCGTGCCGAAGGGGCAAAGCGGGCAATCATCCTGCCGGTAAGCGCACCCTTTCATTGTGCCCTGATGGAACCCGCCACGCAGAAGATGGCGATAGCCTTGGAGCGCTTGGATATCTCTGCACCCGCTGTGCCGTTGATCTCGAATGTTCTAGCCCAGCCGGTGACCGATCCCACGACGATTCGTGCCTTGTTGCTCGAACAGATCAAGGGTAGTGTACGCTGGCGGGAAAGCGTTTTGAAGATGACAGAGCTGGGTGTGACCGAAATCTGGGAGATCGGCGTCGGCAAGGCGCTGACTGGTATGATTCGCCGGATCGACCGGTCTATTGAAACTCGTGCCATCATCGAACCTGATCAGGTCGCAGCGGCTATTTGACGATCCGGACATTCCAAGCAGTCCATCGGGGCTGCAAAAATACATAAGGTAGGGTCATATGTTTGATTTGACAGGTAAAACTGCTCTGATCACGGGGGCATCGGGCGGGATCGGTGGTGCGATTGCACGGCATCTGCATGGTGCAGGGGCCAGTATCGGGTTGTCGGGTACGCGGGTTGACTCGTTGAAAGCACTGGCGGCAGCGCTGGGCGAGCGGGCCTTTGTTTTGCCCTGCAATCTCATCGACATGGAGGCGGTTGTGGCACTGCCAAAGCGGGCCGGGGATGCGATGGGCAGCGTCGATATCCTGGTCAACAATGCCGGGATCACCCGGGATAATCTGTTTATGCGGATGTCTGATGACGAATGGCAAAACGTGATTGACGTCAACCTGACCGCCACGATGAAGCTGTGCAAAGGTGTGCTACGCGGCATGATGAAGGCGCGGTGGGGCCGGATTGTGAATATCAGTTCAGTTGTGGGGGTTACCGGCAATCCGGGCCAAGGCAACTATGCCGCGTCCAAGGCAGGCATGGTCGGTATGTCGAAATCGCTAGCCTATGAGGTTGCGAGCCGCGGGATCACGGTAAACGCAGTTGCCCCAGGTTTCATCATGACCACGATGACTGACAAACTGAATGACGCCCAAAAGGCTGCCATTATGGGGCAAATTCCAGCCGGTCGGATGGGCAACGCAGATGAGATTGCGGCGGCGGTTTTGTATCTTGCCAGCCCCGAGGCCGGTTATGTTACCGGAACTACCTTGCACGTCAACGGCGGCATGGCCATGTTATAAACTGGGTTTATAGACTGAGCGAATAGAAGCGGTGAAATCGTTTGCCAGCGCGGTTTGTCTGTGGCATAGGCTCCTCACAATTTTGGATGGTACCCTGCGGAGCTCTGGACAAGTGCCGGAGGATCGGGGATAAAATCGCCTAGACTTGGCACCACATGAAAAGACGCGCAGAAGGGACAATTCATGAATAAAATATATGATACAAGCGAGAAATTCGGCTGGGTTTATGATGCTGAACTCGGCAAAAAATCTCTGATGCAATCAAGTGCGGGGAGTTGACAATGTGATTCCCATTTAGGCCATCCTGAGCGGGCTGTGGCAGAGCTGGGCCCAAAAGCACATGAGGAACAAGGAAGAGACATGAGCAACGTCGCAGAGCGTGTGAAAAAAATCGTTGTTGAGCACTTGGGTGTGGAAGAGGACAAGGTTACCGAAACCGCGTCCTTTATTGATGACTTGGGTGCAGACAGCCTGGACACTGTTGAGCTGGTTATGGCGTTTGAAGAAGAATTCGGCATTGAAATTCCGGACGATGCTGCTGAAACTATTCAGACCTTTGGCGATGCAGTGAAATTCATCAATGAAGCGTCGTAACCGCGCGCATTTTCGACTTTTGAGACGGCGTCTACTGACCGGAGGCATTTTTTGCATCTGCTGACGCAGAAGGGATCAGTCGTGCAGGCGGGTATAGTTCAAGTCCAGGTCCGTTTGTGCCTGTGCTTCAGAATACCAGCACTGCACGGCATACGCCCTGATGATTTCGGCCGTTTTGCAGAGATTTGGCTTGTGCCAGAGGGTGTGCCGTGGTCGCGCGGTCGGGCCAGGGATTTGTTTCTGCGCAACGCGGGGCATCGGAAGATTGATGGAGTTCAGTCAATGAGAGATTGACGAACGCAACAGCCGTCGGATCATCGGGTAGACCCGATTTTCCCTATAACGATCAAGGATTGGGCGAGAATTTTGACCAACTCCCAGAGGCAGGTTGGGTGTTGGAACCCAAGTGAATTTGCAAAGGCTTGAGGCACAAGGCCATCTAGGCCGCGAATGATTGGTTCAGCCGCGTGGTTCCGGGGCCGTTGGCGGCCCCTGATTTCATTTAAATCACGACGCGTCAGGCGACCTGGCATCCGGTCTGAACTGTCGATTGATGCGCGGGTCGGAAATTGACGCGTAATCTGTGGTATTGTTCCGGTGCAAGGGACCGTAACCCGGCCTTGGTGGCTGGAGCGGGCGATATTGCGGCGTGCAAAGGCCGCCGCCGGATGACTAAACGCCGTATTTCCTTGAAAAGACCTCTGCATAAGGGGAAGGTTGCGGACAAACCATCAACCTGGGGAGCTCCCGGGAGGCGTTCAGGGGTGGTTTGACAGGCCTGTTGTTGCGCAAAGCGGCGAATCGGATCGGCAAAGATGACGTTCTGACCAGGATTGACGCACCAGTAGACTGCGGACTGGCGGTGGTGTTCGCCGACACGCAAGCACGGGTTGGGGGGCTTCGGGATCGGGCCTCAGGGGGTATAATTTTAGAGTTATGATCCGCTGGTCCGTTTCAACTATCTGCTGATCAGGCAGTGGCACCCCGAAGCTGGTGCGCACACTCAACTGTGGTTGGATTTCATGCTGTTTTGTGGCCGCGACCGCATTTTGCGCCTGTGCCCGATGCGACAACCCATTGCCGCTTTTATAACGTGCTGGTGCAGGGCGGTGTCCACGATGATCTTCTGGCTGGGGATTGCCGTCAGATCGGGGATCACGGGCCGAAGCGGCGATCATCGACGCCACACTAATGTAAAATGCCGCCCCCGACTATCCAGGCGTGCATTCCAGTGCCGACACGCAAGCGCGGTGGGTCCAGGAACGGCTCGAAGCGTATGCCGGGCGACAAGATGACATCAAACGGCTTTGCGCGCCAGGACGAGGCTTAGACGAGGAAAGTTTTATCGACAAGGTCCACATGGGGTACCTGCGAACCGGGCCGGTAGCCCCCGGGTTTGATACCATGGTCGAAGGGGCGAACATGCAGGCAGGTATTGGCCGATAGGGCCTGTGTCAGCAAGGCCCCCTGCACGCTACACCACCGTGACGGGATCATGCGAAGGCCCCGTCATCGACCCTTGCGGGTTTGGGAGCAACGCGGGGGCAGGCTGAGCTCCAACCGCCGCTTGCGGGATTGCGCAATGCCTATGCCACGATGACGCGCCGTGCGGTAGTTCGGGCTGGCCAAAATAAAACGCCCAGCTGGCGATCAACGATCAGGCAGAACCTGCGTGGTGTCACAAACAGGATCACCCTCAACCCGCAAACACCGGCAATCGCGTAAACCCAGACCACCAAAACCGCTTTGCCCGATGTAAGGCCAGGCAAAGCCATCGGACCGGACAGAATGGCCCAATCAAAGCTTCCACCGAACATCACGCGCTCACGCAGAGGTCTTTATCTGTTTTTCAGACAGCGCGTTGTACTTGTGCTAGACTATCGTGACATCCGCACCGACAACCTGAAACGCTATCGCCATATCCCGATTACAATCCCCTCCTGGAAAAACAAACGACCGCCGCCCACATCAGGCCAGCTCGACCGTGTAGCTTTCGATGGCAGTGTTGGCCAAGAGTTTTTAGCACATATCGGTCACTGTACGCCCTCGATTGTGCCGTCGGCCAGGTCAAGTTCTATCGTCTCCACCTTGCCTTGGTGCCCCGTCAGCGCCCATCGCCCTAATTACTGCCGTACGATTTCATCCAGGGACCCAGAACCCCATCTTTCAGCATGACGTGAAATCCGTGCTTGCATATATACACTACCAGAGGCTGGATATTTTTCTGTTCAGATATTGCAATGCAACCGCTGTGTCAGTTGATCAAGGTCGGTTTTGTTATCCGCACGGCATTTTGGGGCATCACGCCTAGACGGCGCGCCACTTCGGAATAGGCATCGGTCAGCTCGCCCAGATCCCGGCGGAATACATCCTTGTCCAGTTTGCGACCGGTTTCGATATCCCACAACCGGCAGCTGTCTGGGCTGATTTCATCCGCAATCACCAATCGCTGATAGTCGCCATCATAGATGCGTCCAACCTCGATTTTGAAATCAACCAGCCGAATGCCAACGGCCATCATCACGCCGCTCATAAAGTCATTGACGCGCAAGGCGAGGCTTAGGATGTCATCCATGTCCTGCTGGCTGGCCCAGCCAAAAGCGGCAATATGCTCTTCGGTGACCAGCGGATTGCCTAGGGTGTCATCCTTATAGTAATATTCGACAATTGGACGGGGAAGCTGGGTTCCCTCTTCAATACCCAAACGTTTGGACATGGTACCAGCGGCAAAGTTGCGCACGATCACCTCAATCGGGATAATTTCGCAGCTGCGGACCAATTGTTCGCGCATGTTGATCCGTTTTAGGAAATGCGTGGGCACACCGATCCGGTTCAGACCGGTCATGAAAAATTCGCTCAACCGATTATTCAGAACACCCTTGCCTTCGATCACAACGTGTTGTTCGGCGTTAAAGGCGGTCGCATCATCCTTGAAATACTGAACCAGAGTGCCCGGCTCCGTTCCTTCGTACAGAATCTTTGCTTTGCCTTCATAGATCTTTTTGCGACGCGCCATGGACACCCTTTCAAGGGAATGNAAGGCAATCACTGCGATAACGCAAGGCCGACCATCCCTCTTGCACGGGCGGGCCACTATAGTCATATTTTTGATGAGCAAACCTCTGTAGAAAGGACATTTTTGACATGACCACATTTGATGAGCGCGAAAACGCGTTTGAATCGAAATTTGCACATGACGAAGAAATGCAGTTCAAGGCGACGGCGCGCGCCAGCAAACTGCTGGGCCTGTGGGCGGCGGAGCTGCAGGGTCTGACCGGTGATGCCGCCGATGCCTATGCCAAAACCGTGGTGGTTGCCAATTTTGAGAAGGCCGGGCACGAAGATGTCATTCGCAAGATTGCGGACGATGTAGGGGGCAAGGCGGATGCGGATGTGATCCGCGCAAAGTTTCAGGCACTGTTGCCCGAAGCCAAAGCTCAGTTGATAGACGAAACATAGCCGCGCGCCATTCATAATTTTATAAAAAATTATGAATGGTTCTGAATATGGGCAACGATCCAGCCCGACGCGTGAGATTTCTGGATTGGGGGACTTCCCGTACGACCGCACGCAAATCGTCCAGAGAAACCGGGCAAGCGCCTTGCGCAACGCCACAGGTCGGTGTTGGCGTCGTCTGAAACCGGTGCGGGGTGTGGCTGCGGTCCTTGACACGTGAGCACGCTTGCGCCACTTCCAGATTGTTTGCACTGAAATGCCGTTCGGACGCAGGCGTAACGGTGAACCTGGCCACCGGCAAGGGCACCTGTGGTGACGCGCAGGGCGACAGCTGAGCAACATCGAGAGTCTGCGCGGCCCCGACCATGACGACATGCTGACCGGGGATGGCGGCAGCAACCGGCTGGAAGGCGGTGACGGGGACGACACGCTTGTCGGCGGGACAGAGAGCGCACTGGACAACATGCTTGTACGATGTACAACGTACTCTATGATGTATCATGTACAATATCGTTACCGATCCAAAACCCTAGGAGTTGTTCCAATGAAAAAATTCCTTTTGACAGCTGCAGCTTTGGCTGCATTGAGTGCCTGCACACAATCTCTACCACCTCTAAAAGCCTCTGCTGTGGCGTTTGACGATGAATTTGTTCGTGTTCATTCGGGCGAGGCTTATTCTAACTATCCAGTTGAAAGGCCAGAAACACCACAGGCTGAAATCGATGCCGTTGCGGTTTCCGTCTGCGCACGGTATGGAAAGAAACCTGATTTTGTGAGTGAAATACCTTTACAAGAGTTATTACCAATGGGTGGCGTTTTGGGTGGTGGGCTAGTTTCAGTCACGACGCACAAACACTCGCTTTATGCGTGTATTTAGGTCACATTGGTTATGGGCAAGGGCCTTATTGGAAGCCAGGGCAGGCTTACACCAACCGACCAATAACCAAATACCGCAAGGCGGCGATGATCGGTATGGCAATTATGTCCCGTCTGGTGCCCGTTTCGTTCCGTGTCGTCCTTACACTATCGGGGCATTGTCGGGCGCGATGGGCCCGATCATCGGCCAGAAATTATGGCACGGGTCAGCCTGCCCACCTGTGCGACATCTATCGTGCTGCGATCCTGTTTTCGGCAACGGTTGTGGTTTTGGTTTCAGTCACTCTGTTCTCGCCCGGGGCACGGATCATGGTGCTATGTTCAAGCCAGCGGCATCAGCAAAAATTTGGGTGTATCTGCTCTGTGGCCCGCTGGCCCTGGTGCTTTTGCTCAATGCGGTAATTTTTGTCACCAGCGCGGGCTTTAACAATCCGGGCCCCCGTTCCATTCCAACCGGATCAATTCGGGGGTCACCCCCCCTCTTGTCCTGCCGGGCAGCTAGTGGACCGGAGTGCCGATCATGTTAATTAGCCAGGTTTAATTGGCCCGTTGGCGGGCTGACTGGGCCCTTGTCCCGGCACGGCCTGTCATGGGATTCGGAAATGGCCCCGGCCAGCGAGACGGATATCCCGCGACAGTCACGGTTGACATGGCTCTGTTACAGTCGCCGATAGATCCCCGAGCGCGCGGTCCACGATTGCGATTTCCTGCCGGGTCAGGCTTTGCGCGCGCGGGTATTGCGGGGCAGAGCGGTCATTCAAAATCGGCACGTCCCAACCAGTCGTTGTATCAAGGAAATGGCGGACTCCGTCGATCCCGAATTCGTGCAGATATCCCTGGACGATAACATCCAGATAGGACATCAGAATAGGGTACTGCGTGTCCACGGCGGTCTTTGATCGTACCGGGATCGCATAAACCGCAATCCTTGCCGGGTTGACCAGGTCGTGGCGTACTGCACCTGTCACAAGCAACCGGTCATAGCCCCATTCCCGCTGGTCCAACATATCCCAGTCCGATCCGGGTACATACGCAATCAATCCCTTGATTTTGCACCCCGGTGCCGGTATCGCCGTCAGAATGGCCACGGGCCGCAGGGTGGTCTGCACCCAGGTGCGCCGCCATCCCGTCAACTCGGCCTTATCTGTGTCAGAATAGCCGTGCGTTGCCCGGTTGACCAGGCTGCCATAACCGAAAAAATACGATTTCATTCGCGGGCACGCAAAACCTGGGCCGGGCACGCAGCCAGCGGACGCCAGGCGAACCCCAGGTCAGCCAAAAGCGTTGCCAGAATTCCACCGCCAATGATGGCCAGAACAGAGGACCAGATCACCGTGAAATCCATCTCTAGAATGAACCTGCTGACCGCCCACCCCCCTGCAATGCCCGCAATCAGCGCCACGCTCCCCGCAGCGGCCCCCAATAGCCCGGCGCGCAAGGCAAAGCTGGCCAGGATCCGGCGGCGCGTGGCACCCAGGGTTTTCAGCACCGCCGCCTCGTAGGTTCGGGCCTGTTCTCCCGCCGCAGAGGCACCAATCAGGACCAGAAATCCGGTCAACAGGGTGGCAGCAGCACCATAAGCCGTGGCGGTGGCCAACCCGGACAACACATCCGCCACCTGATCAATTGCATCCCGTACGCGGATTGCAGAGATGTTTGGATAAGCGTTGGCAAGGTCACGCAAAATCTCTGCCTCTGCCTCAGGCTCGGCATAGACGGTGGAAATGAAACTATGTGGTGCACCAGACAGCGCCGAAGGGTTCATCGACACGATAAATCCAATGCCCGCTGTTGAAAAATCAACCTCGCGAAAGCTGGACACTGTTCCGGTGATGTCGCGACCCAGAATGTTGATCGTCAGACTGTCGCCGATGCCCAACCCCAGTTCGCTGGCCTCCTCGGCGGCAAAGCTGATCAGCGGCGGGCCGCTGTAATCCTCGGGCCACCATTTCCCGGCTGTCACGCGCGCTTCGGCAGGCTTGGCGGCGGAATAGGTCACACCCCGGTCCCCCTGCAGGACCCAGTGGTCGCCCGAAACATCGACTGCGGGATGTCCGTTGATCCGGGTGATGATCCCGCGCAGCATCGGCGCGCTGTCCACCTTGCGGACAGCAGGATCGTTCATCAACCGATCCGTGAACCCTGGCATCTGATCCTTTTGAATGTCGACAAAGAAATACGATGGTGCGACTTTCGGGAGCTGGCCGCTGATCGCATTTCGCAGGTTACCATCGACCTGGCCTACGGCAGCCAGAACCGACAGGCCGAGGCCCAACGACAACACAACCGGTCCCGCGCCTTCACCCGACCCGCCGATGGCGGCCACGGCCCAGCGCCACACAGGCCGCCCGCGCAATGCGCGCGCGCTGTGCCGTGCAATGGCACGAATGCCGATGGCTGACAGGGTCAACAGGCCAAGGGATCCTACGATCCCACCCGTGGTCCACAAAGTCAGCCAGGGGGTTTCGCTAAAAAGAGCGGCCAGCAGGACCAGCAGAATCATCAACGCAAGAATTGCCACCAGATAGAGGCCACGTGGGAACAGCCGGGCCGAAGCCAGCGCGTCGCGAAACAGCACTGCCACGTGTACATCGTCGGTCCGGGCCATCGGCCAGAGCGTAAAGATCAGCGCGATCAAAAGCCCGTAAATTGCGGCCTCGAACAAAGGTTCGGGATAGAACGAAAACCGGGCGGAAACCGGCAAGATCGCATCGAGGAACGGGGCAAAAATCAATGGGGCAAGCCCCCCCAATGCCAGACCTATTACTATGCCCAGAATGGCAAGTGCCCCGATTTGCAAAAAATAGGTCTGAAAAATGGTCTCTCGCGTGGCACCCAGGGTGCGCAGCGTGGCAATCACACTGGTTTTGCCAGCCAGATAGGCCCACACCGCCGCCGAAACACCGACACCACCCACCGCCAACCCACTGAGCCCCACAAGGATCAGGAACGCGCCCAAACGTTCCACAAATTCCGATACCCCCGGAGTACCGTTGCGCGCATCACGCCACCTGAGGCCGCTATTGGGAAAAGTGGATTTGGCATCTGTTTCCAAGGCGTCCAAATCCGCATCGTCAGCCAGGGACAGCCGGTATCTGGTTGAAAACAGCGTCCCGGGGGCCAAAAGCCCCGAGTTTCCCAGGGCTTTGGTGCGCAGAATGGTGCGTGGGCCCAACCCAAACCCGGCAGAAACGCTGTCCGGTTCGTGGGCAAGAACCGCACTCAGCACAAACTGCTGCGTCCCGAAACGCAAGACATCGCCAACCTCCAGGCCCAGACGGTCGACCAAAACCCGTTCCATCACCGCGCCGGGCACCCCGTCGCGGCCATCCAGCGCCTGTGCCAGCGGCATATCCGGCTCCAACCTAACCGTGCCGCGCAGCGGATAGAGGTCGTCAACCGCCTTGATTTGGGTCAGGCCGCGTTCGGCACCTGTCTGGTGCTCGACAACGGCCATCGACCGGAAATCCACGATTTCAGAGGCGGCCAACCCTGCATCGGCCATCCACGCACGCTCGTCGGGCGTGGCAAAGCGATAGGTGAATTTCAGTTCGGCATCGCCTCCTAACAGCACGGCACCTTCGGCGGCCAAACCCGCCTTGATCGATGATCGGACAGAGCCCACCGCCGCAATCGCGGCTACGCCCAGCGCCAGACAAGCCAGGAAAATCCGGAACTGACGCAGCCCGCCACGCAGCTCCCGCCCTGCAAACCGGGCCGCTAGACCCAGGCTCATTCTACGGTCTCGGTGGCGTCAATGCGCCCATCACGCAGCCGGATCACCCGATCACACCGCCGGGCGAGATCCGGCGCGTGGGTCACTAGGACCAGCGTGGCACCGTGCCGGTCGCGCAATCCAAACAGCAGGTCCATGATCGCCCTGCCATTTGCCTCATCCAAATTCCCGGTTGGTTCATCCGCCAACATAATATCCGGTCTAGGGGCCGCGGCACGGGCCAGGGCCACACGTTGTTGTTCCCCACCCGACATTTGCGACGGATAATGGTCCGCCCGATGTGCAAGATCAACCGCGTCCAGTTCGGCCGCTGCCCGGCCAAACGCATCGCGCACCCCGGCAAGCTCCAGTGGCGTTGCCACATTTTCCAGCCCCGTCATGGTTGGGATCAGATGAAAGGATTGAAACACCACCCCGATACGGGCGCGGCGAAACCGGGCCAGCGCGTCTTCGTTCATGTCTGCAAGGTTTTGGCCCAGTACGGTGATCTGGCCACCAGTCGCATGCTCCAACCCGCCCATCAGCATCAACAACGACGACTTGCCCGAACCCGAAGGTCCGATCAGCCCCAGCGTTTCCCCGCGCTGCACGTCCAGGGAAATGCCGTGCAGAATATCGACAGGCCCGGCATTGCCATTCAGCGACAGGGTGGCATTCTGGAGAGAAAGGATCGGGTCAGTCATGGGCCGACCTTGGTTATTGCATTGTTTGGGATATGGGGCGCGTGGTAAAATGTGCAAGGCACTTCTGGTCCTGGTTTTTGCTTTGAGTGGCGGTGCAGCCTTTGCCGGGTCGATCACTATCGCCGTGCTGGGCGACAGTCTGACCC
>JACOMT010000107.1 GCA_014623385.1 Paracoccaceae bacterium | reverse complement strand
AGGATGCATCATGTGCTTGATTTTCTGAACATGTCCTGTTGCGGCATCACCAATCCGTTTGTGTTCAATGTCGCCGACGTTTTTATTTTCATCGGGGCGATGAATTTGATCCTGTTTGGCAAACCGCGCAAACACCCGACGGGCAAGGCATCGTGACCTTGGAGCTTGATATTGCAAGCCAAACAAAACGGATGGGAATGAATAAATGTGTGCGGTACGTGCTCTGATATATCTGACGCTGGTTATGGTGGTCACGGCCTGTGCCGACCGTGGTCTGCGCCATATCCGGCCGACGGGCGAGGGTCCGGATGAATTCCTGGTGTTGCCGGTCAAACCGCTGGTCGAACCGGAAAGCTATTCTGACCTGTTGCCGCCGACACCGGGCGGCGTTAACCGGACCGACACTAATCCGAATGCCGATGCGATTGCCGCACTGGGTGGCAATGGTGCCTTGCTGAGCGCCCGGGCCATGCCCGACACCGATGCCGCCCTGATTACGCAGACCGGCCGCCATGGCGTGCCATCGAACATCCGCGAAACCTTGGCAGGGGAAGACGCAGCATTCCGCAAACGCAAAAAGCGATTCACCAATTTTCGCCTGTTCCCGGTTGATCGTTATGAACAGGCCTATCAGGGCCAGGTGATCGACCCCCAAACCGAAAACGCGCGCTATCGCGCAGCAGGGGCGGTGACGCCCAGTGCGCCGCCAGGGTGACAAGGGGACGCATCCCGTAAAGAGTCACAAAAGCGTTAATCTCAATTGAAACCATCCGGTGCGGTCGTGGGTTGCCGCAAAAGTCGCAGGAGAACAGCATGGGTCGCATCTGGGCCGTTATGACCATATGGGTGCTGGCCGTGCCCGCTATGGCACAGGATATATCTGAGCACGTCACCCGTTTTGTGCTGGACAACGGCATGCAGGTCGTCGTGGTCGAAGATCGCCGTGCACCGGTCGTGCAGCATATGGTGTGGTATCGCGCTGGTTCGGCGGATGAACCCGCCGGACAATCGGGCGTGGCGCATTTTCTGGAGCATCTGTTGTTCAAGGCGACAGATACGATGCAGGCCGGTGAGCTGTCGGCCACCGTGGCCGCTAATGGTGGCGAGAGCAATGCTTTTACCAGCTATGACTATACCGCCTATTTCCAACGGGTTGCAGCGGACCGACTGGGATTGATGATGCGGATGGAAGCGGACCGGATGACCAATATCCGCCTGACCGACACGGACATTGAAACCGAACGCAACGTGATCATCGAAGAACGCAAACAGCTTACGGAAAACAATCCACACGCCCTTTTTTCCGAACAGAAGAACGCGGCCCAATATCTGAACCACAGATATGGCATTCCGATCATCGGATGGATGCACGAAATGGAAACGTTGGATATGGCCGAGGTTCTGTCATTTTATAGCCGGTTTTATGCCCCGGGCAACGCCATTCTGGTTGTGTCTGGCGCTGTCACGCCAGAGACGGTGCGGGTTCTGGCCGAGGATACCTATGGTCGGATCCCGGCCAATCCCGATTTGCGGGAACGCATCCGGACGACAGAACCGCCACAAACCGCTGCGCGACGCCTGACGTACAAAGATCCCAGAGTGGCACAGGAATACATCTCGCGCTCTTACATCGCACCAGAACGGGACAGCGGCGATCAACGCAAGGCAGCGGTGCTGACTCTGCTGGCGCAAGTCTTAGGCGATGGAACGACCTCGTATCTGGCTGAAAAGCTGCAGTTTGAGGTTCCTCTTGCCGTTTATACGGGTGCGTTTTATCAGGGCGTGTCGCTGGATGCGACGACATTCGATATCATTATGGTACCGTCCGAAGGTGTGAGCCTGGCCGACGCCGAGGCGGCGCTGGATGCCGCATTGGCACAGTTCATTAAGGACGGCGTCGACAGCGCCGCGCTGGCCCGGATAAAAATGCAATTGCGTGCGTCGCAGATTTACGCCCTGGACAATGTGGGTGGCATTGGGAACCGTTATGGTCGCGCGCTGACATCGGGGCTGACCGTACAGGATGTTCAGGAATGGCCCGCGCTGTTGCAATCGATCTCCGAGGACGAAATCATCGAAGCCGCCCATGCGGTGTTACAGCCCGAAGGATCGGTCACCGGCTGGTTGATGCGGGAAACGGAGGTGGCCCAATGAAATATCTTCTGAGCGTCCTGGCCGCATGCCTGATGGCCGTGACTGCCTGGGCCGCGACGGATGTGAAAACGGATGTGAAAGAGGTGTCAACGCCCGGTGGGTTGTCGGCCTGGCTGGTGGAGGATCATTCGCTTCCTTTTGTCGCGCTGGAGCTTGGCTTTCAAGGTGGAACCTCGCTGGATGCGCCGACCAGGCGAGGTGCGATTTACCTTATGACCGGCCTGCTGCAAGAAGGGTCTGGCGACCTGGATGCCCGGGAATTTGCCCGGCGGGCGGACGAATTGGCAGCGCGGTTCTATTTTGATTCCAGCGATGACAGCGTGACAATTTCCGTACGGTTTCTGACCGAACATCGGGCGCAGGTCCTGGCGTTGCTTCGCGATGTGTTGATGCAGCCACGTTATGATCAGGATGCGGTGGACCGGGTCCGGGCGCAGGTGCTGTCAGGTTTGCGCAGTGCTGCGTACGACCCGGATGATATCGCGGGGCGGACGCTCAACAAGCTGCTTTATGGCGACCACCCCTATGGCGTAACGGGCGAGGGCACGCTCGAAACGGTCGCCTCATTGACGCGCGATGATATGCTGGACGCGCATAGCGCGGTCTTTGCCCGTGACCGGGTACATGTGGCGGCCGTGGGTGACATTACGGCCGAGGCTTTGGCGGGTGCGCTGGACGATCTGTTGGGCGGCCTGCCGGAAACCGGGGAACCCATGCCTGCGGTCACGGTGCCCGACATTCAGGGCGGTACTACGGTTGTTGACTTTCAAACCCCGCAATCGGTGGTCTTGTTCGCCCAGCCCGGGATAGAGCAGGATGATCCAGACTTTTTTGCCGCCTTTGTGATGAACACCATTCTGGGCGGTGACGGATTTGCCAGCCGTCTGATGCTCGAGGTCCGGGAAAACCGGGGGCTGACCTATGGCATATATACCTATTTGGTGCTGGGGGATCTGGCGGTGTCCTATCTGGGCGGTTTTTCGTCGTCGAATGCACGGGTTGCCGAGGCTATTGATGTGGTGCGTACAGAATGGGAGCGAGCCGCGACCGAAGGCTTTACCGAGGATGAGGTCGCGCGGGCCAAAACCTATTTGACCGGGGCCTATCCCCTGCGATTTGACGGCAACGGGCGGATTGCCAGCATTCTGGTCGCCATGCAGGAGGCGGATCTGCCCATCGACTATATCGCGACTCGGAATGACAAGGTGAATGCCGTCACTGTCGCCGATGTCAATCGGGTGGCTGCTGAATTGCTACAGCCGGAGCTGTTGCAATTTGTGGTGGTGGGTCAGCCCGAGGGTCTGGCTGCCGCCACCTCTAACTAAGGTGGCACAGTGCTATGCGCCGTAGGGGACCCAAACGGTTTTGATCTCGGTCGCCTGGGCCAAGAACCGGTCTGAATGATCGCTGTGCCAATCTGGTGCCGTGCGGTTGTTGACCCAGGTGCGTTTGAGGTTGCCCGCGGATGCGGCCTCGATCTCTGCCGACAGGTCGGTTGATGAAAAACTCCAAACCGCGTCCAGGTTCAGGTGTTTGGCCATCGGTTTGGTCAGTTCGCGATGCCGCCCCGTGACGATGTTCACCACACCCGTCGGCACGTCAGAGGTGTCCAGCACCTGATAGAAATCCGTCGCGGCCAGCGGATAGGGTTCCGACGGGACCAGGATCACCCGGTTCCCCATGGCAATCGTGGGTGCCATGACAGAGACCAGGCCCAGCAGCGGTGACTCATCCGGGCAAAGCACGCCGATCATCCCTACCGGTTCGGTCATGGCCAATGCGACACCGCGCATCGGCACATTGCGGATATCGCCCGCGTATTTGTCGGCCCAGGCGGCCGCGGTAAACAGCCGCTGGAGCGCGGCCTCAACCTCTGCGGTGCCGCCCTTACCGGTCATGGCGTCAATACGGTTTGCAAATTCCGCCGCGCGGGCCGACAGGTTTTCGCCGATATAGTACAGGATCTGTGCCCGCAGATGTCCGGTCGTGTCACCCCACCCGGCGGCGGCCTGCGCGGCCTCGACCGCGTTGCGAACGTCTTTGCGATTGCCCAGCCCCACATGGCCCAACAATCCGCCCCTGGCCCCATGCACGGGCAGGACATATCCCCCATCGGGGCGCACCTGTTTCCCGCCGATATAGAGCTTGGCTGTGCGGTCAATGGGCTCTTCCCTGATTCCATCACCGGTTTCCGCTGTGAGCGGTGCCAGCGGCTGTAACCTGGTTCTTGGCCTGGTATAGGCGCGCAACCCTTCCCAACCGCCTTCGCGACCAAAACCGCTTTCCCGTACGCCACCAAACCCGGCGGCGGCATCAAAAAGATTGGTGGCGTTGACCCAGACAACCCCGGCGGCCAGTTTTCGCGCCATATCCAGGGCAAGGTTTACATTTTCGGTCCAAACCGTTGCGGCCAGCCCATAGCGGGTGTTGTTGGCTAATTGGACAGCTTCGGACGGGGTCCGGAATGTGGTCGATACCAGAACCGGACCAAAAATTTCCTCTTGCATCAGCGGGTCAGCGGGCGACAACCCCTCGATCAGGATCGGGGGGTAGAAACAGCCCTGTTTTGGCAGTTTGACAGCGGCGCGATGCACCTGGCCCGCCGTGTTCCCCTCGACCATTTGGGTGATCATCTGAAGTTGAACCGGATCCACAACGGCACCGATATCAATACATTTGTCCAACGGCGAACCAACGCGCAGCTTGTCCATACGCGCGCGCATTTTTGCATGAAATACCCCAGATATGCTGGCCTGCACCAAAAGACGCGACCCGGCACAGCATACCTGTCCCTGATTGAACCAGATCGCGTCGACCAACCCCTCGACCGCGCTGTCTATATCAGAATCGTCAAAGACAATGTAGGGTGATTTGCCCCCCAGCTCGAGCGTCAGCGCCTTGCCCTGGCCTGCCGTGGCCTCGCGAATTTTGCGGCCCACGGCGGTAGAACCGGTAAAGGCGATCTTGTCGATGTTGTCATGGGCGATAATCATTTCGCCCACGGCCCCGTCCCCGGTCACAATGTTGACGACACCCGGGGGCAGACCCGCCTGACGACAGGTATCAGCAAAAAGAAGTGCGGTCAGCGAGGTGTATTCCGCTGGCTTCAAAATCACCGTATTGCCCATCGCGATGGCGGGGGCAATTTTCCAGGCCAGCATCAATAGTGGAAAGTTCCAGGGGATGATCTGGCCACACACACCCACGGGCTGAACATCGGGTAAGGTGTGGTCCATGAGCTGTGCCATGCCCGCGTGATAGTAAAAATGCCGGTGCACCAGCGGGATATCAATGTCACGGCTTTCCCGGATGGGTTTGCCATTATCCATGGTTTCCAGCACCGCAAACAAACGGCTGTGTTTCTGGATCATTCGCGCCAGAGCATAAAGGTGTCGTGCCCGTCCCGGCCCACCCAGGGCTGCCCAATCGGGTTGAGCGATGCGAGCAGCCGTCACAGCCGCGTCAATATCGGCCTGCGTGGCCTGTGTTAGCGTGGCCAGCGGTTCGCCGGTGGCGGGATTGCGGCTGTCAAACCCGGCACCGGGCTCGGTGAATACCCCGTCGATGAAATGTCCAAAACGGCTGCCACGACCCGCAAGCCAGGCCAACGCCCCGGCGGCGCTTTCCGGGGCGGGGCCATAGTCCATGGTTTCAAATATCTCTTTGACAGTCATGGTTTGAGCACCCATTTCCGATTTCGCACGGGGATTATATCCAAAAGTACCATTTGTGTCATTTGCGTCATTTGCGTTGGTTAACCGAGGTCCGGTTTTGGCAGTTTTGGCCTTTCCGGTGCGTTCGGGTTGAAGAGCGCTTTGCGCGCTTCCTCTTGCGACATTTCCGGCATGGCGTATTCTTGTCCTGTCCCGGATTTCGGTGGCCGGTGGTGGGGATTGGCAAGCGGTTCTTCCCTGCCCTGTCTTTTGCCTATACCGGCCATCGGGGTTTTTGAAGTTTATCGCGCAGGCTTTGCTCGAATTCAGAGCGCTTCACGGTCTCGGCGGCCAGAAGTTTGGCGCTGGAATCCTCGAGCGACAGAACTTCCCAATGGCCTCGGCCCAGGCGTTTGTTGGCATCCATGCAAGCCACAAGCCAGATAATATCGCCGTCGTTCAGATCTGTAGACGGCGCGTCCGAAGGGCCGCCGATGGCGTCGAAAAAGGCATGATCCACGGCCACGGTCGGCTGAGTTCATTCAGGGCAAACGACGGTATTGCCTGTGGATT
>JACOMT010000106.1:9432-10836 GCA_014623385.1 Paracoccaceae bacterium | reverse complement strand
CACAGAGCAAAGCCTCTGTCTCAATCTTCAACCCAGACACACGCAACCATTTATATGCACAGTCAACTATAGTCAGGGCCTCAACCTGAGAAGGAAATTGACCATGAAGAGGTTTACCCTTCCACTGCTGCATATAATCTTGTAGCCATTTTGATTTGAAGTCAGATAAAGAACATTCAGGCTGCTGAAATAAACCACTGCATTGAACTGCTCTCAAGAGAGGCTGATCACTATGTAACAAAACATAATTGGATAGAGCTTGGGTTTGTAAAAGATCTTGAAATTGGTTTGCCAAACGACAATGCAATGCTGTTAACTTTTTCAACCAAAACACAGGAACTAGATCCAGACCAGGGCATTTCCAGTTTGACATTCGTTTGACACGTAACAACACATCATTGGGTAAAATGTTAACATCACCCTGCTCAGGCAATGAGTGATGCCTTCTTTGAAGATCCCTAAGCCAATCAGCAGAGGAATTATGGACCTTGGTACAACCATTATTATTATTATTATTATTATTATTATTCGAAATAGTGGGACTCTCTTCCTCAGCGGGTAGCACAAATTAACCATTAAGTTGTATATACTTGTCATAAATCAGATTAAATGCAAAGTTAGGTTCTCCTTGTATACTAAAGCACAAGTGATCTCCATTAGACAGTGGTAGGAAGAAGTGAGGATCATTTCCCAGAGTTGGGAAACCAGGACCAATATTATAGCCTATAACTAGAGTTCTTTTTATGCTTGTACAGGACTTACATGGAAAACAAGGATAAACAATACGAGCTGAAGCTCGTCGGTAGTTTATCATATCAAATTCACCATCACAACACAAGTTAGCATTATTGGAAGTTGAGGAATCAAAAGATCCTAGTGTGGTACATGTGCCAGCTGGTACATTATCAAAACAAAATAAGTTTTCTTCTATATTGGCGACAGTCATTTAGTGGCTATATAGATAATAGTTAACTTACGTGTACAACTTCGACATTCACCACCAGCAAGACTGAAATATGTGTTTGTTGGGTCAGCTACTTGTTCTGGAATGCCATCACCATCAGGATCAACACCCATGTTGTAACAACAGTGGTTGTTTTCTTGAGCAACTCCAGTGAACAAGCCACTCCTTGTCACATCTTCATCAGCAAGTCACATAATGATGTGTCAAAACACCGAACCTCTACACCAGCTGGTATTCTGTATTGACCTGCAGCATGTGGTTACATGCAATCATTCCTTTGTCCCATAGCTATACCACCATGACAATTATAGCTGATATGAACTAAATCTCCAATACAATTCCTTTAACTACCTTCTTATGTAAGCTGTCACAACTAATTACATCTTAGTTATATAGTTTTAACTTACAATAGACTACAGCAATTATCATGCTAAGCAATA
>JACOMT010000106.1:0-9278 GCA_014623385.1 Paracoccaceae bacterium | reverse complement strand
CTATTGATGGAAGTGCAAAACATGCTTGTTTTGCTAATAGTGGCGATCTGGTTTTCATGCCAGTCAAACTATTCTTTATAGCTACACTTTACTATACCATGCAGATACACTGAAGTACCTGGAGGATATATGGCACCATGCACCAATGACATTCAATATGGTATCATACCTACTGTGGGGCTGACACAATGTAAAATATACGCTGGCTATGGCAGAACTGCAGGTCACACTGATATTAAAATGGATCAAATTAAAACTTCAAGTTTTTATTTTTATGAAGGTCATTCATAATAACTTAAAAAGCTGCCAGACTTGTTGTTTATATACAACAGAAAATATTAGCTACATTATCAAGCATATGAGAACCTTTGCCTTAGTAGGGGAAAATAGCATGATACTTATGGTTGCAATCTTAGGATAAATGTACGTACCACAGCTAACCGCTCTCTAAAGCTTATACAATTGTATGCTAGACTGAACAGACATGCAGTTTACAGTTAGCTATTCTTTTATGCACTTGTACAAATTTTTGTGGGTTCATGATTAGCTATGTTGGTACCATGTTGTGTAACTTGTGTACACTCATGTTGTGAGGGTTACCATCAGTATGGTGACATACAAAAGGTGATAATAGCAGAATATATCCAAGTAAAAAACTGTTTAAGTGTCAACAGAAGATGGAAAATCTGACAAGTACATCTTACAGTGGAAATTATATCTGCAGTTTGTTATCCTGTATACCTCCTGTAGATGTTTCTTACTTACTTAGTTGTTAAGGGCTGTATGGGATGTTGCTCCCACAGATTCGATGCCATGGTAACATGTGCTAAATAGTTACATGTTCATGTTGCTAACTACCATAAAAATTCCATTATGATAATGTTTATTAGAACACCTCAATTACTGGTGTTTCTGTGAAAGCAAATATTTTTGGGTGGTGCTTAGATTTTAAGTTGGGAAAATTCTGCAAGCTACAGCAAAGTTGCAATTCCATTTTATACAGACAGTAATGGATACATTGGGATTGAAAATCCAAAACAATCTTTCCCAAGAATTAGTAGGAGTGGTTCAGAGTAATAAAAATGGAATGCTCTAATAGAACAGTCAGCTTATCTTGCAACTGAGTAAAATAGAAGTTAACAAGGCCACAACTATTTGTTTTATCTACTCTTGTACTTGATCAAGTACCATGCTATGTACATATAACAGCTTCTGGAGTTTGCACTCCTTCTAGGCCAAGGAGAATATTTAATGAATTATGAACTCTTGCTTTACTGTGGTGTATAGGTTACTAGCTATTTAAATCTTTTTATACTTTACCCATCAACCATCAAGCCTCTAGTAGCACTATTCAGGGCCCACCAAAGGAAAATAATTCTTTACTATTTTGCATAGTCTCAAAATCCGAAACAGTGTATAATTTTGTTCTGTCAATTAAAATCACTTGGAATTTACATTTGGTCATGGATTTCAGTGGAATTTCCTGCAGAGGATGAACTGATATCATTTTTTACCCAGTAATGGCTGATAAAAATTTATCTAGGAGTTATTTTCATGTAAATTTTCTAAATATGAAATGTTAAATGACACATTTCATGCAAATTTTATACTCATGTAAGACATACTGCATCTATAGAATGATGTGGCAGTACTGTGAAATGCATACAGCAAGTAAAATAGTCTGCAGATAAAATCAACATTTTCTATATAGGGAGTGACCTATTTGCATGTGCATAGCACACTTTACTAGTTATACAAACTTGCAGAGTATGAAATTCAGTACCGTATCTGCTGCCCACAATAAATTGTAACACATTTAATAAAAACCATGTGCAACAGCTGTAAAGATGATTAACTTCGCAAAATTGACCCTTAACTGTGCCATCAGGATGTAAGGTATTTCATTCTGTCTGAGGTAAAATTTTTGTTGTTCTATATAGCTATTTGAGTCACTTTCTTTCATGATCTGTTTCTTGCAAGACAGAGTGTTAATATCTGCATGTAAAATTTTATTACAATATCTTATTGTAATAAAATTTTTACACTTTACAGCACTTCTCTTTTTCCAAACCTAAAAATATATGGAGCTTGAAAAGATTCCTGTGTAACTAGCTGGAGGTACATAGCAGTTATATCATGGTGGTTATTGATACATGGAATCCTATTATAGTCTACCACTAACTCTAGTACTTCAACAAAGAGTGCAATTACTTATGTAACTGCTAAGCATGTGAGGTACTGTAGGCAAGAATCAAATTTGGTTCTGTGACTATAATTATGTCAGAAATGCAATAAACTTTAGAGTACCTAACTGCATTGCAGCTAAGAAGGCTATATAAGAAGCAGCAATAACTTATCATATTATTACCAAGTTGATTTGTGACAACAATTTTATGTGGCTTCAAATTGTCTGCAATACCTGCAAGTACAGCTTTGACAAAAAAATGTGTGAAGCTGAGCTGATACATATTGATTGATGTGGTATGTGAAGCTGCATTCACCTCCTAGTATCAACTACTAATAGCATTCATCATCAGTGTGGTGCCAGCTTGGCTGTGATGTGTGTAGATTAAGTAATTTGATACATGTAGGTCAATGGGATTCTGTTATGCCACACATTTTAGAATGTACAGTATTGCAAACCCTTTAAAACATAGTTAGCAGCCTTTTTTCACATATAGCTACAAGTACAATATATTACTCATTACAAAATTTAACTACAGTAAGTTCAATAATCAAAAAAATCAATCTCATACTTGTGAACAGTACTGCACTGCATGAATCAAAATTATTCCATTCATTATGGCATCATGCAAAGCTGATTGCTAAATAACCTACACTTGGTTGCCAATGCATTTATTGTATAAATTATTATGCTTTGAATAGTACCATACACTTAGTATATGTGTATTGTGATCTTTCGACTTAAACATAACAACTTTGAGGTAAGAGGAAATATTCACCCAAAAATCCACCCTTACAGTTTGTGCAATTTTTACAGTTATGCTCTCCTACTTCACATGTACAATGAGATGAATTGGCATGTTATTAACAGCGCATCTGTTATCAAACTTCTTTGATTAGTACATGCATGTTCAGTCTGAAGCAATATTCACATAACGATCAACAGCTTGTGGCCATTTTTGCAGTCTTCCTTTCTCCCACAAATTGACAATGGAATAAGCTGACGCTTTCACATCATAGTGCTTAAGTAAAATATAAACAGTAATCATGACATCATACAGCTTTTCAACACAATTTATACAATCAAGAGTACATAATAAATGAGCAGAGAGTGTCTAACTCTAGTATGGGTCATCAAAAATGACACCTCCGGCTTCCCTTGAATTTACAGGAGTGTTGACATATTTGGCTTCCATAAGTTAACTTTCAAAGGGCTACTCAAAGTCACCACCTACTAAGTGTTGACTCACTCATATCATAAGCATGAATTTACTATAATATCCAGAAAGACTTGTGGCTGTCATTTTTGGTGAGGCATACTGGAGTTAGATACTCTCTTTTAATATGTACTCTTGATACAATTTATAGTACTAAGCACTACCTGATATCCATTTCCTAGTAAAAGAGCAATTGGAACATTGTGGTGATGCATGCAGTCAAATACGATGTAATCTCTTTCAATAACACTCTACACACAGTATATACACAATGTAGCATCACAAGTATGGTTACTACTTTGATTGACAAGTTGATTGATGTGTGAACATTCTTGCAAAGAACAGTAGTACCTAAGTTGGTGCATAATTATGTTCTTACAGATATTATACATAATACACTGATTTTACCTGCTAGATAGATACACAGTGATGGTTGAAATCCTGGCTTTTCAAAACATTCCTTGATTACTCTATATATAGTATACTCAAAAGTTAATGAAAAGCTAGGAAAGTTCTGGCTTACTTTTCCAAAAATGTCAAGTAGTCATCCTTGGAGACTATATGATGTCCATGGTAACTCACTATTACATGCAAATTACATGAGAACATTTGGAAATAACTAAATGGGGGAGGAGGCAATATAAGAGTAAGGGGGAAGTGACGGTGCGTGCAAGATTATCATTACATAATGAGGCATCTAGGGGTATGTCCCCTTAGGATTTTTTGTGTTTAGGTCACAGTTCTCAGCCAATGTACATGCCTATATTCACACATCATCTCAATATAATAGTGTCAATGATGCAGTTGAGGTTAAACTTTTGCTAAAACTTCAAAGCTGTATAGTCCTAAGATTTATAAGAAAATAAAGTACTGTATTGCATTTCTGAATAATTATACATTAACCAAAAGACTAATATGCTCTCATAAAACAGTCACACCAATTGTAATATAGAATAAATTATTACTCTATTAGACTATCTCAAAAGCAATTGTTTCTTGCTAGCAGTCGTATGCATGGCAATTCCTTTTCAAGTAAAATGCACTGTAATTATTTCTAAAGATATGATCTCCATTTATTCTTGACTCATTGTACAACCAATTATTTCCAATATCATTGAATGTACATCCCTATATCATCAATGTATGACCATCGTATTTCTATTCTGGGGGAGACATGCATACAATTTTACTATGTGCTAACTATAGAAGTTGAAAGGTCTACTTGCTCTAATAAACACAAGCAATATATGTTTAAGGACAATTTTATATTTGAATAGCAATCTCAAAATCAAAGCAACAAAACAAGGTATGTCATCCATGCCTGCAGTTGTATTGGTGGGCATTTCCTGCTTCAGTTATTGCTATGAAATATACAAACATCCATTAGAACAGCTGCAGATGCAAATAAAAAGGAATGTTATAAGAAAGAGGAAGATTCTACCAATGCTGTGATCTACACCAGTTTATTGGAGAAAACTTTGATGACTCATGGGATCACTAGCTTCCTACGTTCAAGTATGTCACTGAGTGGAGTGGCTGGACTGATTTTTCTGATGTTTATTGGTAAATATCGGCAAGAACAGCTAAGACAAAAGATCATCAAGGAATAGAAGGAATGCACCACCACTAATGTATTGGGGTACCCATATATGTACCTCTGGACACATTTACCTAATTTACCTAACTGTAGTTGCACTTGCCAAGAAATTTATGACTGGCGGCGTCCTGACTATAAAGTGAATATGAGTCTTTGTGAAATAAACATCGAAAAAGGAACAAAGGATATATGGGACGTCGCGTTTTCAAGAAGCTTGTGATGAAATTACACGCGCATACAATCGCATTCCGTTTGGTTATTAACCCACAGGAATACAACTGCCGGATCACCCGAAAGGACAACCCTTGCCACGCGAGGCCAAACAGCTTGTAGAATCAATCGATACGACCATGAAAACGCTTGCGGCAACGCTCTTTCAGATCCCGCCGACAGTGTTGCCCGCCGGGTTCAAGCCAAACACGCGCCTACAAATGGACGGCCTTGATTTTCTGGCCGGTCAACCCGAAACGACTTATCCGGCGGCATTCTTTGATCCTCAGTATCGTGGCGTGCTGGAAAAACTGTCGTACGGCAACGAAGGCAAAGATCGGGGCAAAAGACGCTGTGCCCTGAAACAGATGTCGGAACAGGTGATTGGCCGGTTTATTCGCGAAATTGACCGCGTGTTGACCCCGTCTGGGCACCTGTTTTTGTGGGTGGACAAGTTTCACCTGTGTCGGGGTGTGCACCCATGGCTTGACGGGACCGGGTTGGACATCGTGGACCTGGTCACGTGGGACAAGGCGACATTTGGCATGGGATATCGCACCCGCCGCAGGGCTGAGTATTGCATCATACTGCAAAAGCAGCCGCGCCGCGCAAAAGGCGTGTGGAAAGTCCACAACATTCCCGACGTCATCCAGGAACGGGTGTTCCGAAAAGATCACCCGCACGCCAAGCCGGTCGGGTTGCAAGGCACGCTATTGGCCGCGGTCACCGACCCGGGCGACACGGTCATTGATCCCGCCGCCGGGTCGTTTTCGGTTCTGACCGCCGCCCAGGCGCACGGACGTAATTTCATGGGCTGCGATTTGGAAGGCTAATTCATGGCACGCTTGCGAAATGCCAAGCCCAGGAACGTGTCCGGTTCTTATGCCCGTCTGTTTGACAATACGGCACTGGGTGAACTGGCCAGCAAAGTTCAGTCTGCCGTCATATCGTCGGGGTCAGAGCTTGAGTCGATGATCTCCGATAAGGTCCCGAACATATCCGATCTGGACGCATTCCTTGGGCAGGAACTTATGTCCGAGGGCGTGTACCTTGCCCGCAAACGCGATATCAAGCGATGCCAAACTCTGGACTCTGCCGGTTCCGAACCGGATTTCATGATCTTTAAGCGGCGCGCCGGTGTGCAGATGTGTCACATTATCGAGTTGAAAGATGGGCATGTGTTCGACACCAAGAAAGCCAGCGCAGAACGCCAGGCGATGCACCGGTTCATTGAGCAGAATGCCCCGCACATTCCATACCGGTTCAAGGCGCACAAGATGACCGGCACGCGATATTGAACGGATTTAAGGGTCGTATCACGCTCGAAGAAGCGATGACGGGGCGGGAACTTTGTCAACTGCTGGAAATCGATTATGACACCATAGTAGAGGCGCGCCGTGCAGATGGGGCCGATAATGTGGCGTTCTTTCTGTCAGAATTGGTTAAAATTGATTCAATACGTAAACAGCTATGTGACCTGCTTGGCTAAGGTCGTAGAAATATCCCTTCTTTGACCTGCTGCAACGGCTGGAATTCGACAGCCCGGGTATCAGTGACGGCAAATACCGAGCGCATCAGGTGAATCTTGTAAGAGTTCCAGGGAGACAAAACCGCCATGACCGCAACGATCATCGACGGCAAAGCCTGTGCAGCCAAGCTGCGCAGGCAAGTTGCCGCACATGTGGCCCGGCTGAACACCGATCACGGGATCACGCCAGGCTTGGCGGTTGTTCTGGTGGGGGAAGATCCGGTCAGCCAGGTCTATGTGCGGTCCAAGGGCAAAATGACTGTCGAGGTCGGGATGCACAGCATCAGGCATCAGCTGGACGCCGACACGTCCAAGGCAGATTTGCTGGCGCTGATTGATCAGATGAATGCGGATTCATCGGTGCACGGCATTCTGGTGCAACTGCCGCTGCCGAAACATCTGGACGAGCATCTGGTGATCAATGCGATTGATCCGGCCAAGGACGTTGACGGATTCCATATCTCGAATGTCGGCCTGCTTGGCACGGGGCAAAAGTCGATGGTACCCTGCACACCGCTGGGCTGTCTGATGCTGCTGCGTGATCATCTCGGGGTGCTGGATGGTCTGGGCGCGGTTGTCATCGGTCGGTCCAATATTGTGGGCAAACCCATGGCGCAACTCCTGCTGAACGATAATTGTACGGTGACCATCGCTCATTCGCAGACCAGGGATTTGCCGGGTGTTGTGCGCCGGGCGGATGTGGTTGTCGCGGCGGTCGGGCGGCCGGGCATGGTGCGCAGCGACTGGATCAAACCGGGTGCGACCGTTATCGATGTGGGCATCAAGGGGGGCACGCGCCTGACAGGGGATGTGGATTTTGAGGGCGCAGTGGCGGTGGCCGGGGCCATCACCCCCGTACCGGGCGGTGTGGGGCCGATGACCATCGCCTGCCTTTTGGCAAACACGGTTATCGCCTGTTGCCGGGCAAACGGGTTGCCCGAACCCGGGGGATTGACCACCTAGCCGACGCACGGGGCGGCATCGGCGCGGCCAGGCCCGTCGGCACCCGGGCGCGTGAGATCCAGCCCCGCCTAGTCTGGGGGCCATAGGTCGGCAGACCGATCCGGTTATCGCATCGGGACAGAGCTCCAGGCCGCGACATCATCCGGGGGTACGTCAGCGGGGATGGTCCTGTCCCGACACCTTACACCGGGCACTGACCTGCGCGATGTGGCGAAACAAATGCGTGGTTCACAACAGCGCGGGCTCGGGCAGGGCCAGCACCGCTTGTGAATGGCTCCCATCGTGACAACATCCGCCGACAGTCGATGTAGCGCGCTCATGATCGCATAAAGCCCCAACGTCCCGCCCAGCGACATGACGCAATAGGCCGGGCAGAGATTCCCATGGCTCGGCCGGGGATGACGCGGCGTGCTGTATGTGGCGACGTGATGGGTCTGGTAGATTGGCGGTAAAACGTGCGATCAACCGTCGCATATCGCCAGGGGCACTAAAGGGTGGCATTTTGCGCACCAGCTCTGACGGTGCTGCCCACATTGATCGCATCCAGATGATCGGAACGGCCGCCACCTGTATCAGGTGTTCTTGGGCGCATGTTCGCCACCGAAGGCCCGACAGGTAGGAACAGGGGCCGCATCATGGTGGCAAGAATCGATTTGTTTGCGGTTCCCTCAACCCGCATCACGCGTTTATCGCGCATTTCCCCGGCATAGACCTGCAGCCGAGTCGGCGATGGTTACCCGAAAGTCTGGTTTCGGATCAGAGCGACGACAAGCCGGGCACATCCTGTATCCCATATCGCACAAAACCTGGGCAAAAACCGGGATGTGTCCTTACCGACGTGCATTTCACAGGCGATCCATAGGTAATAGTTTCAAATTTGACCGCTAGAGGGCCGGGTATGAACCGCCAGGGGGCTGGGTATGAGGCGCGTGATTCCATAGCCACGCGGAAAATGGATTGGTCCGGCACTGGGCCCGTTTTCCCACAAACCGGCATCAAATCCAGCGAATCCGGAACGCCCGAAGTGATTGCGGCTTTGCATTCATCCACGCGCCTGTTGACCCAGGTATTGGGGAAACAGATCGCCAACAGCATCGGACCCCCCAATGTGTAGATCATCTGTTTTGGGGTATTGTGTCCTGTGCCACCGCCCGGAATGTTGATGTAGACAAAACCATAGATCAGTCCGACGCCCCCCGGGGGGCACTGTGCAAAAACCCCTAGTCGATTAAACGACAGTCGTGTGGGTAGCAGCATGGATTTCGTCTCTGGTCACGCTATCGACCAGTCCGGCAACGTGCAAATCACCCTCGACAACGTCCAGCCCCCCAAGGTTCGTAATGATGCGGTCGACAACACCCTGGACCGGTCAGCGGCATGGTACATTGCTTTAGAACCTTGCTAGAACCGTGTTTGCTGGTGTGCTCCATCACAACGACCACGCGGCCCACACCAGCCACCAGGTCCATTGCGCCCCAAATGGCCATCGCAATTTTGCCGCCCCGGATCATGCCAAAGCTTTGCGCGCTGTCAAAATACGCGGTCTGCGGCAATTCGGTGATGGTTTTTCCCGCATTGA
>JACOMT010000105.1:1689-13216 GCA_014623385.1 Paracoccaceae bacterium | reverse complement strand
TGCAAGGTCTTTGTGGTGTTCATTGGTTATCTTTCGGTTGCTTCCCGGGTTTTATCCTGATTATCGCCTGTTTATCGAAAGTCATTCATTGCTGTCCACGTATAGCACCGAATCAGAAAAACCCGGGGAAGGCATCATCGACAGGCCCCACACGGGGTACCTGCGAACCGGGCCGGGTGCCCCCGGGTTCGGGTACCTATGGTCAAAGGCGCGAACGCGCGGGCGGGTGGCAGGTTCAGGGAGATCCGGGGTGGTTGACGTAGCGTGACACGCCCGTGACATGATCGCCCGTGACATGATCGGGGCCGGGATCCGCGCCGCCCTTGCCAGGGTGATCATATCCGTGATCATATCCACGTTGTTCTGGTTTGCTGTCGGGCAGTCAGGCACTGAATTGCAGCTGTACAAAACTGTTTGTATCGCCTAGGGTGAATGGTCAGGTCCGGACCGGTCAGGAGCTCAGGCAAGGTGGATTTCCTGTTTTACATGGGCGAGGTGTTCACGCCGATTAATTTCGGTCTGCTGCTTTTGGGCACGATTGGCGGGTTGATCCTTGGCGCAACCCCCGGGCTGTCACCAACCATGGCCGTTGCCCTTTTGATTCCGTTCACGTTCCAGCTGGAACCGCAGCAGGGTCTGATTCTGCTTGGCGCGGCCTATACATCCACCGTGGCAGGCGGTGCGGTCAGTGCGATCCTGCTGAAGATCCCCGGCGCGCCCGCCAATATCGCGACGGTGCTGGATGGCCACAGGATGGCCACCAGGGGCGACGGTGCCAGGGCGCTGCAACTGTCCTTTCTGGCGTCTGCCGCAGGTGGGCTGTCCGGGGTGTTTCTGTTGATCTTTTTGACGCCGGTTCTGGCGCAATGGGCCCTGGTATTCGGACCGTCGCATCTGTTCTGGCTGGCAATCCTGGGTGTCACCGTCATTGGCACGCTCGATTCCAGCTCGGTGGTCAAGGGTCTTTTGTCGGGCTGCGTCGGCCTGTGGCTTGCCACGATCGGGTTCGACGATATCATGGGCGCGCAGCGTTTCATTTTTCACCCGGCAGTCAGCGGCGGGATCAACGTCATTCCTGCCTTGATCGGCCTGTTCGCGATCCCGCAGGTGATCACGATGTTCAGCAAGGGCCGTGCCAGTGCCGATGCCGCGGTGATCAGCGTGCAACGCCATCCGATCCGGCTGGCGTTTCTGGAGGTCATCAGGCGCAGGACAGCGTTGGCGATTGGCACCATCACCGGGTCGATCATCGGTTTGATCCCCGGGGTGGGCGGACAGATTGCCGGGTTGGTCGCCTATGACCAGTCCAGGAAATTCAGCAAGGAACGCGAAAAGTTCGGCACCGGTCACAGTGAGGGTGTCATCGCGGCAGAGAGTGCCAACAACGCGATGGTCGGTCCCTCGCTTGTGCCGCTGTTGACATTGTCGATTCCGGGGTCCCCCACGGCGGCTGTGCTGTTGGGTGGCCTGCTGATCCACGGAATTTTCCCCGGGCCGGATTTGTTCATGAACCACCCGCACGTGGCCTGGACCTTTATCGATTCCATGCTGATCGGACAAATTCTGATGTGTGTCTTCGGCCTTTATATCGCGGGTCTTGCCGCAAGCGTCGCGCGGGTACCGCGTGCGGTGATGGCTGCTACCGTGCTTGGGCTCGCCGTGTTCGGAAGCTATTCGGTCCAAAACTCCATGGGTGATGTCTATGTCATGGCGAGCCTTGGTCTTGGCATGTATTTCCTGGAACGATTCGGCTTTTCTGCGGCACCGCTGGTGCTTGGTCTGATCCTGGGCCGCATTGCCGAAGCAAACTTTATCCAGGGTTCGATGATCGCCAATGCCACCGTGGGCACCGGTGCCTACTTTTTTACCGGCTGGCTGAACTGGCTGCTGATCCTGATTGTGCTTGTCTCGATCTGCTATTCGGTCTGGATGGAAATCGCGCAACGCCGCACCACTACCAAGGACGACGCGGTCGCGCAAGAGGAGGCGATACAATGACGGAACTGCCCCGCAGCCAGCATATCGTCGCCTCTGGCATCATTGCTGCCGTCGGTGTGGTCATCGCCTACGTCAGCTTTACGCAGGAACCTGCGGATGCCTTTATCTTTCCGCGGCTGATTGCGTCGGTCTTTGCGGTTCTGGCGATCTGGACTTTTGCAAAGGCTGTTCTTGGCCGCGCAAAGGTGGGCAACGGGATCACGGCCACAGCGATGAAAAATATGGCCCCCGGGCTCGTTGTCACGCTGATCTACGTATTCTGGGCGGCCAGGAGCCTGGGCTTTTACACGGCCACGACAATCGCCTTTTTCATTCTGCTGTCGCTCTATGACCCGGCACCACACAACCGGATCGGGCCCTGGCTGCAGCGAATCGCGGTCACGGCAGGCTTCATGCTGGTGATGTACGGGCTTTTTGCCCGGCTGCTGAACGTCTTTACACCACGAGAAATCTTTTTCTGAGCCGCAGAAGCGGCAATTTCAACCCAAGGGAGGATAGAATGAACAAATGGATTGCAGGGGCCGCTGTGGCCCTGGCGGCAATGGCGGCAATGGCAGGGACGGCGCAGGCGGACGGCCATGCCGACTATCCCGAGCGGCCGATCATGCTGATGGTCAGCTATGGCGCAGGCGGCGCGACCGATTTCCAGGCGCGTATCGTGACCATGACGGCAGGCAATGAGGATGCGCTTGGTATGCCCATTGCGATCATGAACCGTCCCGGCGCGGGCGGCCGCGTTGGCTGGAACTGGTTCGCGACCGAAGCCCAGGCAGACGGCTATACACTGGCTGCCTATAACATTCCGCATTTCATTGCCCAATCGATTGAAGGCGGCGTGTCCTATTCAAAAGACGATTTCGAACCGATTGCGAACTGGGGTGCCGACCCGGCGGTCTTTGTTGTTGGTGCCGACAGCGAATTCAACACAATGCAGGACGTGATCACCTACGCAAAGGAACACCCGGGAAGGCTGACCTTTTCCGGTGCCGGTCTGTTCGTGGGTCACCACATTGCCGCGCTGCAACTTGAAAAAGCCGCTGGGGTTGAATTGGCCTACATTCCAAACAACGCTGGCGGGGCAGGCGCGATGCGGGCCGTGATCGCGGGCGAGGTGCTGGGGGGCGTGAACAACCTTTCCGATGCGTTCCGCGCACAGGCTGCCGGCAACGTCAAAATCCTGGGTGTGTTCGATCTGGAGCGCAACGCCTTCCTGCCTGACGTGCCGACCATGATGGAACAGGGCTATGACATCGACAATGCCAGCGTGAATTTCCGTGGTGTGATGGTGCCAAAGGGAACGCCGCAGGAGATCATCGACCATCTGGCCGCCGTGGTGCCGACGATGTTCGAAAACAGCCGTGTGCAAAGCCGGATGAACGCAGGCGGTTCGCCCATGCACATCATGACGCGCGACGAGGTTCTGGAAATGTGGGCTGCTCGCCAAACGACGCTGGAGGCGCTTCTCGCAGGTCTTTGACCCCCCGGGCAGCGTCCGCACAGGGCGCTGCGCATCAACCGCCCGCATTCACCCGCATTCACCCGCATTACCTGATATTACCTGGAATTTGCCATGTGGAACTGCCATGACTGACCCAGTAATCGCCGAGGTTGAAGCCATTGTTGCGCGCGCCCGGGACGCGCAGGTCCGATTCGAACGCACCGGTTCGCAACGCGCCTATGACCGGGCCGCGCAGGCGGCTGCCTGGGCGATCATGGAACCCGCACGGAACCGCTATCTGGCCGAGCTCGCGGTCGAGACAACCGGGCTGGGCAATGTTCCCGACAAGATCACCAAGAACCATCGCAAGACGCTTGGGTTGATGCGCGACATCAAGGACGCGCGCACCTTTGGGGTTATCAGTGCCGATCCGGCGACAGGGATCACCGAGGTTGCGCGCCCCATCGGGGTGATCGGCGCGGTTGTGCCCTCGACCAATCCGGGGGCCACCCCCGCCAACAATATCATCAACGCCCTGAAATGCGGGAACGCCATCGTTGTTTCCCCGTCGCCCAGGGGCGTTCCCACCTGCGCGGCCTTGCTGGGCTACATTCACGCCGAATTCGATAAACTGGGGATCGACCGCAACCTGGTACAGATGATCCCCGGGCGCGGTTCAAAGAAAAAGACCCAACGCCTGCTTGAGATCACCGATATGAACGTGGTCACGGGCAGCCAGAACAACGTCAAACGCGCCCACAGCTCGGGCACCCCTGCCCTGGCGGTAGGCGCGGGCAACGTCGCGGTCATCGTCGATGAAACGGCTGACCTTGCTGCCGCAGCCGAGAAGATCAGGGCGTCCAAGACCTTTGACAACGCGACATCCTGTTCGTCAGAGAATGCCGTGGTTGTGGTTGATGCCATCTATGACGCGTTTACCGCCCGGATGGCGCGGACCGGTGGTGCGCTCATCACTGATGAAACCAGGGTCACATCGCACCTGTGGGTCGAGGGCCGCCTCAACCCCCGGGTTATCGCGCAGGACGCCGACAGGATGATCGCGGCCCTGGGTCTGTCTGACGAAGTGCCCGGGGACACCGCGTATATTGCGGTCGAGAGTTCGCGGATCGGCCCGGCACATCCGCTGTCGGGGGAAAAGCTGTGCCTTGTGCTGACCGTCTACCGGGCACGGGATTTCGATGCCGCGGTGCAGATCACGCACGATATCCAGGTGCATCAGGGGGCCGGTCATTCCGTCGGCATTCATACACAGGATTTTTCGCGGCCAATGGTTCTGGCCCATGCGATTCCGACCAGCCGCGTGATCGTCAACCAGGCCCATACGTTCGCCACTGGCGGGTCGTTCACCAACGGTATGCCGTTTTCCCTGTCGATGGGCTGCGGATCCTGGGGCGGCAATTTGATCGACACCAACCTGCATTGGCGGCACTTCATGCAGTCAACCAAGATCGTGCACGAAATTCCGGCGAACGAGCCGACGCTCGACGATATCTTTGGTGATTACTGGGGTGCGGCTGGCAAATGATCCCTGATCGCGGCAATCCACCCCGGGGCACCGTACGGGATTGGCTTGACGCGCGGGCGGACACGGATGACGCGGACACGGATGACATCGCCTGCCGGTTTGGGGGTGCAACCGGGTGAAAGTGTGGCCATCGTTCACCCCAACGGGCGGGATGGGGTCGTGGCGCTGTATGCTGCGCTGTATGGCGGTTTTCGGGCAACGATGATCAACCTGGCGGCCGGGCGGAACGCCATTGCCTATGCGCTGGATCATAGCGGCGCACGCTTTGCCCTTGTCCACGATGGTCAGCGCAGGTTGATTGCAGATACCGGCCCCCAGCGGCTGACGGTGATTGCGCCCGGCATGCTGGACCAGCCCGCCGCCCTGCCGGATTTCGACGCGTCCCGGCATGGCTTGCTGATGTATACCTCCGGCACGACCGGCCAACCGAAAGGCGTCGTGCATACACATGCAAGCCTGCTTGCCGGGGGGTGGACCACGGCAATCGCCCATGCGCTGACACCAAAGGATCGCGGATTTTGCGTCTTGCCGATCTATCATATCAACGGGCTCTGTGTGACCCTGATGGGGGCACTGGTTTCGGGCGGATCGCTGGCGATGACGGCCAGGTTTTCCGCCAGCCAATTCTGGGATCAGGCGGACCGCGCCGGGGTCACCTGGTTTTCGGTCGTGCCCACGATCATCAGCCATTTGCTGCACAACGACACAAACCCCGGCCCGGCTGTGTTGAACCGCATGCGGTTCGGGCGGTCGGCCTCTGCCGCGTTGGCGGTTGAAACCCAATCCGCGTTTGAGGCGCGGTTTCAGATTCCCGTGATCGAAACCATGGGCCTGACCGAAACAGCTGCACAGATCCTGTCAAACCCGCTGCCCCCCGGCAGGCGCAAGATCGGATCGCCGGGCATCGCCTATGGCAATGAGGTGTGCATCCTGACGCCCGAGCTCACCCGGGCCCCCGCCCTGCAACAAGGGGAGATCGCGGTCCGCGGGCCCAACGTCATGGCAGAGTATCTCAATAACCCGGAGGCCACAGAGCAAACGTTCTGCGGCGACTGGTTCCGAACCGGGGATCTGGGCTATATCGACGCGGATGGATATGTCTTTGTTACCGGCAGACTGAAAGAGTTGATTATCAAAGGCGGCGAAAACATCGCACCGCGTGAAATCGACGAAGTGCTCTATTCCCAGCCCGACATCATCGAAGCCGCCGCCTTTGCCCGTCCTTGCAAGCGTTATGGCGAACGGGTCGAGGCCGCTGTGCACGTAAAGCCGGGGTCAACGCTGACTGAAGCGGATCTCATCGCGATATGTCATGAACGTCTTGGACAATTCAAATCGCCCGACAGCATCCATTTCCTGAATGAACTGCCCAAAGGGCCGTCAGGCAAGATTCAACGACTCAAACTCGCATCGCTGGTCTGACCCAACCGCAATCAGTTGCCATTTGCTACAGGCGCGCAGGCAAGACGGGGTAATTCCCGACGCAAGACCCCGCGCTGCGGATGCTGTTTCAGCATGCTGAGCCCGTACTATGGGCAAGAAGCATCACATTGCGCCGATCTTTGGTCTCGATGAACATCATCGAGGCGATGAACGCCGTGATCCGCCAGATCTGCCGAAAGGTTGAGGTACTGGCGAGACGCCCAAATGGTACTTGCGTTGGACCGCCGCAGGCAGCCGGAAGCTGGCAAAAGCGTTCGCCGCCTCAAAGCCCCTGCAAACAGCTGCCAGCCTTGTAAGAGCGCTTTTGAAAAGCATCGCGCCCCCGAAATCGGCGCACCGGTTGACCCGCTGGTTCCGGCCGCATAACAATGACACCCGCAGCGTCGCCCCAGCCGTTTGTCAGCATCGCCCGGGACATTCCCCGTGGTGGGGTAGGGGGTTGACAAAAACCGCCGTTTCAGGTCTTGATGTTTGTTAAGACACAGACATTGCACTTCTTGATCTAAAGAGGAGAATCCAGGTGCATTTTCTCAAAGCATTCATCGTTGCACTACTTCTACTTACCCCGATAAAGGCAGCAGCCCAAACCGTTGAAGCTGCTCTTGGTACTCTGGGGGATGAGGTCTTCGGCAGTATCGACGATTCAGTCAACAACTTATTTGATCGAATTGACTCGACAGTCGTTAGCATGCGCAGCAATGCAGAAGGCCTGCTAGCATCAGCTACATCTGACATGTCTGGCTTCCTGGACAAAGCAGTTGACGAACTTGAAGACCAAGAGCGCGCAATTTGGATTTATTACAGCAACGCCTTAGAGAATCTGAATCGTCGCGTCAAAAATTATGCTCGAATGGCACGTATCACAGTACTTGATACGACTAATGCTGCTGGTAGCATCGTTCCGTTCAGCTCGAATGACCCGAATATTTACTGGGTGGAAGTTACTCCAGCACTATTTGATCATGAGGCGACCAGCTGGCGGATCACGGCTTTTGGGACGAACCTCGGCAGAGGCAAAAATAAGCTTTTCGCAAATGATGTGAGTGCAAGGCGTGTCACTACATCTCCAACAGAATTGAGCTTTGAAATAGAAGGCATCGGTATCAAAGATGGTTTACGGCTGAGCTATACGCTTAATGCGAAGCGGTTTCTTCTTCATCACCTCGGTGCATGGACTGATCGTGAGCTTGACCCAAAGTATTTCGAAATATCGGCACAAGCAGATTTTGTTGGTATGGCTAGACTGATTTATCAGCAGGACACTTATCCAGTAATTGAAAGGAAATGGCCAGCGGATGGAAACTACCATGAAGTAAACTGTCAGCGCGGCGGAACGCTTGGAACAAGTGGCTGCAATGCAAGATTCGATGAATTTATCGCCGCGCGCAACGGCTATTCTGTATTGGTCGACACTGTTCGTGAACAACACACAACACAAGGATGTCGCTCTAAGAATACGAGAGTGCAGGCAAAGAATCGATCAGCGAACGGGTTTACGGTTTACGGTACAGCTTACCCAAATTCAGGTATGGGTCGTCGTTGCTATCTGCGCGCGCTCTTTACGTGGCAAGAACGCCAGAATGTCCCTGTAGAAAAGGAAATGCAAACGGAAGAACAAGAACTGCGCCGCAGCCTTAACGGAGCAACGTTCCGGTATCCCACTCAGGGAGTGCGGCCAATTGGTCTGAGTGTTGCGCATGACGGCAAGAAAGAGCTTCAAGTCTATGATCTTGCGACTATTCGTGCAAATTTTACTGTAAACGCACAACCCGGAAGCGGGATAGTTGAGGTTATCTGGGGTGATGGATCATAGTGGGAATGTCCAGTCTAGTGTTGAACTTCGGCTTAAGGGTAGCGTTGCTTCCCCGGAGCGGCAGGCTCGGGTTAATGACACCGAAAGGAAAGCAATACCAAAGACCCCTGCATGATTGCAGGATTGCAGACCAAACATCAACCCGGTGCGCACTTGGGAGGTGCTCAGGGGGTGGTTTGATGCACCTGTTTTTGCGCGGGTCGTGTCCACAGGGTGCGCATCACACCGCACCCGTCACGTGAACCGCCGGACAGGACAAAAGATTTCCGATAGGCGGCCCCTGACGCCACGTATCTTGCCGCGGGTACATGCGGCATCAATTGTCCGGATTAGCGCGTGCGCGTGATCCCATGGTTTGGGCGGGTTGTTCCCCTTTATCCCGTCCGGGCATATTTCGAACGCTTGTGTACTGCACCCTTGTTGCCTGATAGCCCGTATATCACCAGTTTGCGCAACACAGAACCCGTGTGGCGCGCGGCCCCTATCGGGTTTGCCCATCGCCTGCGCCTTTTGGCACAACAGAGCTTCGGGGGCCTGATCTTGATCCTCAAGCAGCCGCCAGCGATCAACAGACGCACCCTTCTTTCCCTGCTTTGCCAGCAATTCGTCTGTCGGGAATGCCGCTGGTGTCAAGCACCCGTTATCACCGATCATTTGCGGATAAAATACCAGCCGCGCGACCTGCTCGTCCTCCGCTATTCCCGTCATCGCGCTGTTCACAATTGCTGTTTCAGCTGCTGTTTCAGCACCTGCAAAGCCTGGAACAGCGGCATGGGAATCCTGTAATCCGTCGTCCATTTGTAATCGTCAAACCGTGTTGCATCCGGGTCAATATCGTTGCGCACATGGTATGACAGTTCGCCAACACCCCGGACCCCGATATCAACATAGCCCGCATTGGACCGATGGCTAAAGGTGAACTCGCCATAGGGATCAATGCAAACATCGGGCATCAATTCCGCGTCAAACAGCGGACTGTTGGCCAAAAACATCGACTCTTCACGCGCACGCCCGAGCTGGTACCGGTCCAAATCCCCGAATTCGCACTGTGCGAATCTGTAAGCCTGTTCGATTTTGGCAATGATTTTGCCTTGGGTTATGCTTTGGGTTATGCTTTGGGCGTAAATCCGGTGGATAGACGGAAATGCAAATGCGTCGGGGATTGTCCCTGCTGCCCCCACAGCATCTTGTACGGCATCCTGTACTGTGAACCCGGGATGCCGCATTTCCCCTGCCCCCCATGGAGAAGTCGATATACGCACCCGTCCCCGGTTTGTACCCTGATTCCGACCCGGCGAACCCATTGTGGTGTCAGGATGTGTATGAATGATGCTGGCCGACATTACGATTGCTCCCCCGTATTCTTTAACCCCATACGTGCAAGCAGGCAATCCGTCAACAGCGTTCTGAGCAAATTCTTGTTCTTACGGTGGAAAACATCGAATATCTGATCAGCCTTTGAGCCATCCTCTGGATCATCCGCAATCAATTCGCCAACCGTCATCCCACCCCGGAACCGTTGGGAATGCAGATTGTGGATGCTGGTCACCGCCCGGTCATTGTCGATAACACCCTGACCCTCTATACGGATTAAAACCGGTGCTTCAGATGCCAGATTGTCAAACCATCCCTGACGGAAATCCCATATTGGATCACGCAGGTTCCGCACCTGGCCGGAAACCAGGTCATGTTCCCTGAAGATGTTATCAGGCACCAATACATCATCCGCTTGCTTGGCGCGGAAGGTATCCGTGACGCTGTAATCCACCGACTGCACCGGTTTATATGGATCAATGCAGGCAAGCAGCGCATTCAGCCGGTTGTTTGCCTGTGGCCAGATTTCCTGCCATTTGGTGTAGTTGCGGCATGACACCAGAATCCGGTTATTTGCGAACGAACCTGCCCACAATTGGCGGCCATCACTGGCGAACAAGGCCAATTCCCGCGCCGGGGGAGGTGGCCGCGAATGGCTTGCGGCACCGTTATCAATCTCGAACCGGATCACTTCCGGGCTGTCGATAGCCGGGAACAATGCGCGCAGCTCATCGGTTTTCTCATCGGCTTTCTCATCAAAGCGGCGCAGATCGGCACTATCAATCGCCAGGCCCAGATTTATTTGGAAATTAGCCGCATCAATGGCGTGCGTGTCGGCAAAAAGCTGGATTTTATCAAGGTCTGCCTGGTCTGCGGGCATGGCGTTTATTCCGGGGGTTCCTGATCCGCTTTCAATATGGCACCTTTTAGCGCCATTGTCCAGTATGGCAGGAAATATTTCCGGAATCCTGAACGACAGAAACCACAAAACCACGAACCGGACAGTCGGCACGGCAAACACCCAATCCCCCCTTGCCACCGCGCCCGGCAACCGGCACAACACCCCCATGAACGCCGTCGAGATTGAACAGGCCGTATCCGGACTGGCCGCCGCGCCCTTTGATGCTGACGCCTTTCCCTATGACTTCCTCCAGGCCTTTGGCAACAAATCCACCACCATCAAAAAGTTACGCGCCGGGGAAACCAATAAATCAGACCTGGGCGGCGTGCTGCAAACCGGCAACATCCACATCAAAACCTGTCCTGTCGGCACCGTCCCCGAAACGCTTGTCAAGCTGCGCAACAGCCCCGCCACCACCCGGGCCAGGGCAAAGCTGAAGTTCATCCTGGCCACCGATGGCGTCGATCTGGAGGCAGAGGACCTGGCCACGGGTGACACCATCGCCTGTGCCTATGCCGATTTTCCCGATCATTTCGGGTTTTTCCTGCCCCTGGCCGGCATTACCACCGTCCGGCAAATCCGCGAAAACGCCTTTGACATCCGGGCAACCGGGCGGCTGAACAAGCTGTATGTCACGCTGCTGAACGATAACCCCGAATGGGACACCGCCGCGCGCTGCCACGACATGAACCAATTCATGGTGCGGCTGATCTTTTGCTTTTTTGCCGAAGATACCGACATGTTCACCGGGCACCATCCGTTCACCGGCACGATCGGGCAAATGAGCGCGCCGGACGGTACCGATACCCATGCGGTGATCGGGGCGCTGTTCAGGGCGATGCGCACCCGCCCCGATGACCGCGCGGCGGCAGGGATCCCCCGTTGGGCAAACCTGCCCTATGTCAATGGCGGGCTGTTTTCGGGAAATATCGAGGTGCCGCGCTTTTCCAAAATCGCGCGCGCCTATCTGGTACATATCGGCCATCTGGATTGGACCAAAATCAACCCGGATATTTTCGGTTCGATGATCCAGGCCGTGGCCGATAAGGACGAACGCAGTGCGCTGGGGATGCA
>JACOMT010000105.1:0-1622 GCA_014623385.1 Paracoccaceae bacterium | reverse complement strand
GCGGCATCGAGCTGCGCGACTTTCCGGCCCAAATCGCGCGGCTGGCGCTGATCATTGCCGAATATCAATGCGACGTGACGCATCGCGGCCAGCACGAGGCCCTGGCCGAATTCCTGCCGCTGGATGTCAGAAACTGGATCACCTGCGGCAATGCCCTGCGGCTGGATTGGTTAAGCATCTGCCCCCCCACCGGCACCGACGTGACCCACCGGGCCGAAGATCTGTTGATGACCGCACAGGACCAGGCGCAAATCGATTTTGCCAACGAAGGCGGCGAAACCTATATTTGCGGCAACCCGCCCTATCGGGGGTCACAGTGGCAAAAAAAAGAACAGAAAGCAGACCTGGACCAGGTGGTGCAGGGCCGGATCAAAAATTGGAAATCGCTGGATTACGTGGCGGGCTGGTTGATCAAAGCGGCGGATTATGGCAGCCAGACCCGGGCCAGCGCCGCCTTTGTCGCCACCAATTCGATTTGCCAGGGGGAACAGGTGCCCGTCCTGTGGCCATTGGTCTTTCAGACCGGGCATGAAATCGCATTTGCGCATAGGTCGTTCAAATGGGCCAATCTGGCCAGCCATAACGCGGGTGTGGTCGTCGTCATTATCGGCATTTCCAGACAAGCGGGGCAGCTGCGCAAACTCTATTCTTTAAGTGATGATGGCGAAGTTATTGAACAAGATGCCGGGAATATAAATGCCTATCTGATTGCCGCCGACTCCGTGATTGTTGCAAAGACCAGCACGCCGCTTGCCGACATTCCCCCTATGAGTCGCGGAAACCAGCCCACAGACGACGGGAACCTGTTGCTGAATATGGCAGAGCGGGACGCGCTGCACCTGACCCCGGAACAGACGGCGCGTTTTGTCAGGCGCATTTATGGCTCGGCCGAGTTCATTCAGGGCAAACAACGGTATTGCCTGTGGATTGCGGATGCGCACCTGCAACAGGCGCTGCAAATCCCCGCCATCGCCGCGCGCATTGAAAACGTGCGCACAATGCGCCTGGCCAGCGGGAGGACTGCGACGAAGGAAAAGGCCAACCACCCGCCCCGCTTTGGGGAAGTGCGCCAAAAGGGCACCGAACAAACCATCGTTGTTCCACGCTTAAACTCTGAAAATCGGGCGTATCTGCAGGTTGGGCTCGCCCCGCCCGGCATGATTATCAGTAATAGAAATTTCGGCCTGTACGATGCCCCGCTCTGGATCATGGCGCTGATCGCCTCCCACCTGCATCTGGTCTGGATTGCGGCGGCCTGCGGAAAGCTGAAAACAGATTATCTATTCCAACACAATGAGCTGGAACACCTTTCCCATCCCCAAACTGACGACAAAGAACAAACAGGCTCTGACCCGCCACGTCGAGGATATCCTGTAGGCGCGAGAGGCGCATTTCCCCGCAACTATCGCCGACCTCTACGACCCCGGAAAAATGCCCGAACACCTGCGCGCTACCCACAACCACAACGACGAAACCATAGACCGCATCTATTATCGGTCGCTGCTTTCGCAACGACACCGAGCACCTGGAAAAACTGTTTCAGATGTACGCCAAAATGACCACAAGGGGACGCGCTGAACGGCCCAACCTTGAAAACCCGTTAACGCCTCATACCAGAGCAA
>JACOMT010000104.1:5858-16819 GCA_014623385.1 Paracoccaceae bacterium | reverse complement strand
GTGCTGCCGTAACTGCCCGGACGACCGCCACCAATTCGGAAGCAGCGGCGTTAAGCGCTGGCGCTACCACGGTGCAGCTTCAAAACACCCGTAGTCTGCTCACCGATTGGAGGACAGCAACTGCAACCGCAGCTCAGTCGCGTGAAATTGCTGGTCGGCCCAATGCCACCGCATCGCAGATCGCCCAAGCGACGCTTGACGAAAGCAGGGAGATGGCTGCAATGAGCGCCTTTAACGCCGAACCCGCAGCTAGCCGAACTGCTGCCCTAGACGATGAAACGGCTGTTACAGCGGCAAATACTGCCGCAACGGCGCTGGCAGAAGCTAACACTTTCCGGATGCGCGCACAAGATCGGACACGGGCTGCCACAGAGGCCTACATTACAGCTGCCGTCGTGGAAATCCAGCAACCAGTCTATGATGCCGCTGCTACTGCTGCTACTCAGGCCGCTGATGACGCCAGGGCGGCCTTTATGCAAGCTGTTACTGCGGCCAGGGAGGCTGCGACTGTTGCTGCGACTCAAGCCCATGATGACGCTGTTGCTGATGCCAGGACTGCCGCGACGACTGCTGCTACTCAGGCCCATACGCAAGCTGTTGAGGCGGCCAGGGAGGCTGCGAATGCTGCTGCGACCAAGGCCTATACGGACGCTACCAGGATAGCTGCTGAGGCGGCGGCTGAGGCGGCTCAGTCGGCCTATACGAACGCTGTTGCTGATGCTCAAGCGTCTACTGCTGATGCGGCTAAGAAAGCCCATGATGACGCTGTTGCTGCGGCCTATGCGGCTGCGACGGCGGCGGCTGAGGCGGCCTATGCGGGTGCGACTGATGCGGCCACTGAGGCGGCGGCTGAGGCGGCTGAGGCGGCCTATGCGGACGCGACTGATGCGGCTGTTGATGCGGCTGAGGCGGCCCTTGAGGCGGCCCTTGAGGCGGCCCTAGAACCCGTTGAGGTGAAAAAGGAAAGCGAGGAACTGTGGGATGTCAGCCTTGCCTACTCGACCGATGCCTTGACCGCGGCGGTTGCCTACGGTATGAAGGACGAGGACAGCTTGCTTGTCGGCACCCTGAACGTCAACCTTGACCCCGTGGCCAACATCCCGCTGAACGTCAACTTTTTCGTGGCGGACGATAACATCGAGGGCAACGAGGACCAAAGCGGCCTGGCCTATGGCTTTTCCGGCTCGTTCGGGATTGGTGCCGCCACCAACATCACCTTTTCCTATGGTGATGGCGAGGCTGATGGCGACAAACAGTCCTATGGTGTTGGGTTCATCCATGACCTGGGTGGCGGTGCGTCGCTGCGCGGCGGTGTCGGTCAAACCAGCCAGGGTGACGATGACCAGACACTGGCCGACCTTGGTATCCGCTTCAACTTCTGATGCCGGGTATCAGATAGCCTGATCTGTAGCTTGATCCCGGGGGCGGGGCCCATGGTACCCGCCCCTGTTTTGTTTTTGTTCCACACCTGCCGGACAGCAGACATGCCATGTCCCTGACCGATATCCAATCCCGAATTGCCGGAACGGCACGGGCGGCACAGCGCGCACCGGGCACCATCACGCTGATCGCGGTGTCAAAGGCACAGCCGCTGGACCGGGTTGAATCGGTGCTGAACGCGGGACACCGCGTGTTTGGCGAAAACCGGGTACAGGAAGCGGCGGGCAAGTGGCCCGCGTTCCGCGACCGGTATGACGGTATCGACCTGCACCTGATCGGGCCGTTGCAAACCAACAAGGCCAGACAGGCGATGCAACTGGCACAATTCATCCATTCGGTTGATCGCCCGAAACTGGCAAACACCCTTGCCCGGCTGGCACAGGATCTGGGCCACTGTCCCGGACTGTTTATTCAGGTCAATACAGGCGAAGAGCCACAAAAGGCGGGCATCCTGCCCCAGGACACGGATGCGTTTGTCGCCCATTGCCGCCAGGCCGATCTGCCCGTCAACGGGTTGATGTGTATCCCGCCGCTGGATGAAGAGCCCTCCCTGCACTTTGCCCTGCTGGCCAAAATCGCCGACCGCAATGGGCTGGCCAACCTTTCCATGGGGATGAGCGGCGATTTTGAACGGGCGGTTGCCCTGGGCGCGACCCACCTGCGCGTGGGCAGCGCGATTTTTGGCACCCGTACAGCATGAAATCCAACGGCGTTGCCCACCCGGAAAGGCCCGGACAAGGAACGTTTCATCGACAAGGTCCACACGCCAAGGTCCACATGGGGCACCCGCCAACCGGGCCGGGGTTCGATAACCATGGTCAGGGCGGGGATTGGCCGACAGGACCAACCGGGATGCCCTGGCACGGTCGCCACCGTGACCGGATCATGCGAAATACCGCCCGTCATCGACCCCTGCGGGCCCGGGAACAACGCGGGGGCAGCAGGCGGATATCCAAACGCCGCTTGCGGGATTGAGTGAAGCACCGCCACCGGCAATCGCATAACCAGACCACCAAAACCACTTTGCCCAATGTTTTGTCCGATGTAAGGCCAGGTAAGGCCATCTGACCGGACAGAACGGCCAAATCAACGCGTTCGCCGAACACATCACGCGCTCACGCAGAGGTCTTATCACACGATGAGCCTTGACCGGTAACGAATACGCCGCGCGATCCAATCCAAGGACGCCCGCGACAGCGCCACACAGCCTTCGGTCGAACAGCCGGGGCGCCGCCATTGGTGCACAAATATCGCCGATCCCCGATCCGGCACCGCATAGGGCCGGTTCCAATCGGTCAGCAGGATCAGATCGTATAGCGGATCGGGCCGCCGTAAAACCTCATGCCCAAAGGGATGAGGCGCACGCACCATCATGTTATAGTCGGGGTCGCGGGCATCGTCGGACCACAGATCACCGGGCCCTATTGGTACCGCCCAGGCAGCGGGTCGGGCCATCCGGTCCGCACGATACAGCATACCGACAATATGATGCGTGCCGCGCGGCGTGGCCCTATCGCCTTCGGCCTTGTGGGTGGTGGTCCCGCCGTACCCCACCACGCAGGGAAACAGTCGGCCCCGAAACCGCAGCCCCCGGGACGTTACAACCATATCATCGGGAGTCACAACAAATGGCCCGATTTTTGCGCCTTGGTCGCCAGATAGGCGCGGTTATGCGCGCTGATTCCGACCTTTAACGGCACCCGTTTCGACACCCGGATGCCGGCTTTTTCCATCATCCGGATTTTACGTGGATTATTGGTCAGCAACCGTACGGTGGAAAAGCCCAGGGACTTCAGGATATCCGCGCCCAGTCGGAAATCGCGCTCGTCATCCTCGAACCCCAGGCGGTGATTGGCCTCGACCGTGTCAAACCCCTGATCCTGCAGGCTGTAGGCGCGTATTTTGTTGGTCAGGCCGATGCCGCGGCCCTCTTGTTGCAAATACAACAGAATGCCCGCGCCTTCGTGACCCATCTGGTTCAGCGCAGCGTGTAATTGGGAACCGCAATCGCATTTCAGGCTACCCAGCACGTCGCCGGTAAAACAGGCCGAATGCAGACGTGCCAGCACCGATTGCGCCCGGTCCGGGCGGCCAATTTCGATGGCATAATGGTCTTCTCCGCCATCCCCGGGGCGAAACATGTGCAGGCGTCCCGCTTCTGCGGCGGCGATGGGCAATCGGGCCTGCACCACTGGATGTACCGGGCCGCATGTTAACAGAATGGGGGCTGCAACGTCATGATCAATCCGGGTCAGATCATGGGTCCGGGAAAAGCTGCGGCCATCCTGAATCACAATTGCCAACACGGCGGGCAGCAATCGCGCCGCTTTGGCCAACGCGATGCCCATCCGGTGCAGCCGGGCGGTGCCTGCACGTTCCGAGCGCAGCGGTCCCTTCATCGGTGTGTTCAGATCGTCAGAGGGGTCCGCGATTGATCGGATCCATGTCAGATCCGCACTATCCGGAACGATAACGCGGGCCAGATCTCCGTCATAGGCCCTGGCCTTTAGCGTTTCGGCCCGCCGCGCGGTGATGGCCAATGTGAGCTCGCGCGATTCCCGGCGAAACGCCGCCAGGCGGTCCGCCCTCAAGGTTTCCGCCGTCAGGATTAGCGCCGCGTGCGCCGCGTGCTCGACCACCACGGGCACGCCCATCCGCAAATCGGCACGCACCCGCGCCAGTTGTTCGGTGATGTCGGGAATTAGCGACATGGACACTGATCCGGTGACAGTGATCTGGTTGGATTTCCCCCCCTTGCTTACAGGGGTTTTGGCATATTATGAAACAATTTCCGTGCGATTGACACGTTAGCGTGAAAGCCTTGCAGCAAATCTTGTCCTATTTCCGGGGCGGCGCCATGTCGCACAGGATGCGGGAGGACAGACAATGGCATATCTGAAAAAGATTTTACTGGTCGATGATGATGACGACCTGCGCGAGGCGCTCAGCGAACAGCTGATGATGACCGAGGATTTTGACGTGTTCGAGGCTGGTGATGGCGCAGCGGCCATGGAACGCGCCAAAGAGGAACTCTATGACCTTGTCATTCTGGATATCGGCCTGCCGGATACGGACGGGCGCGAACTGTGCCGTTTGATGCGCAAACATGGTGTCAAATCGCCGATCCTGATGCTGACCGGGCATGACAGCGACGCCGACACGATCCTGGGTTTGGGTGCCGGTGCCAATGACTATGTCACCAAGCCATTCAAATTCCCCGTTTTGTTGGCGCGAATCCGCGCGCAGCTGCGCCAGCATGAACAATCCGAGGATGCGATTTTCGCCCTGGGTCCCTATACGTTCAAACCCGCGATGAAAATGCTGATCACCGAGGATGAGCGCAAAATCCGGCTGACGGAAAAAGAAACCAGCATCCTGAAATTTCTTTACCGGTCCAGCGATGGTGTGGTCGCCCGTGACGCTCTGTTGCACGAGGTCTGGGGGTATAACGCGGGTGTGACGACCCACACGCTGGAAACCCATATTTATCGGTTGCGTCAAAAAATCGAACCGGATCCGTCAAACGCCTGCCTTCTTGTTACCGAATCCGGCGGGTATCGGTTGGTGGCGTGACGCAATTCGATGTTCGATAGTGGGTCAATTTGAAATTTATCCTCCCGTGGCCTTTTTGTTCGGCGAACGCTTTGATTTGGTCATTATGTCGGGTCTGCTGGCCTTATCTGGCCTGACAGCGGGCAAAAGCGGTTTGGGTGGGCGGCACTTTGCACCGCTTCGGCCCGTGATCCCCGATTTGACGGCAAACCCCGATCAGAAGACAATTGAAGCGGGCTAGCGGATCATACCCCTGATGCCCGATCCCGGCGCACCCAAACCCGCGCTTGCGTGTCGGCGAACACGACCGCCAGTTCGTCAGGGCGTCAATCTTGCTCTGACCGTCGTCTGCGCCGATCCGACCCGCGTTTGGCACGAACCGATTTGATGGTGTTGATGCTGGCACCCGGGGCAAAACGGGATTGGGTCAAGGCAGCCAAAGCCACGATTGTCGCCCTTGGCGTACTCGTCGCACAGCGGTGCTAGCCGTGATAACCGCCGCAATGTAACTTGCTCAGCGTACAAGGCTTTAGGGCGCACTACCAGCGATGCCACCTTGGCCATCCAACCGCCCCGCACATTGAAACAGGCGGTAAAACAGGCGGTCAGTGCGACGCATTGGTTACGTTTTGGGTTCAAAAAGGCCGAGCGAATTGCCGTCCGGGTCCGTGACATAAATGAACCGGCCCGGTGGAATTTCGATTACGGGGCGGTCTAGAACCGTACCGCCAGCCTCGGTACAACGGGCAGCGGCGTCTTCTACCTTGTCGGGAACAACCAGATGCATGGTCGGGCCATTGCCATCGGTTGCCGGTTTGCCTGGATAAAGATGCCCGGCAATGCCATCCCCCTCGAACGGCAGAAATGCCATTGGGTTCGGGCCATTTTCGTCGATTTTCAATTCGTATTGAAAGACCTTTTCATAAAAGGTCACGGCAGCAGACAAGTCGGTGACAGGAATTTCGCACCAGACAAGGGCGTGTTCAGGGGTGTGGGCCATGGGCCAGTCCTTTGCTGTTTGGGGAGCAGTGCACCATGCTATCGCGGCCCCCTGCTGACAACAAACTATCATGAGAGAACCAGGGCTGTCAACTGTCCGGCAATTCTTTTGACGGGATGATCGGGAAAAACTGCCCGCCCGACCACACCCCGAACCAATCGTCCTGACATACGCCCAGATCGACGACCCGGTAAAAGCTTTTGCGGTCAATCAACGCCTCCAGCCCCGCCCGGACCATGACATAAGGTGACGGTTCGCCGGTCTCGGCGTCCCGTTCAAATCGCAAAGGGTGCTCTGGTCCAGCGTCGACCATATCTTCGACATGCGTCCGAAAGCGCAACACCTGGTCCGCACCTTGCCCGATGGTTTCAAAGTCCACAGCGACAAAGGGCGCATCCTCGACCCGGATACCAACCTTTTCAACAGGCGTAACCAAAAAGTAATTGTCGTTTTCCCGTTTCAATATCGACGAGAACAGTTTAACCAGTTGAAACCGGCGCGATGCGGATGTCGAGATTTCCGCAAAACGGCGGGTTCCACAAATGCACCGGCGGCAGACCGCGTCCTTTGGCTGCCCTCACAGAGGCAGCCAGCCCTTCAGCCGTAGGGGGAACAGCTTTTTTTCCGCTCATTGCTTTGGCCATTTCCAATGTGCGAGATATTCTTGTTGCAAAAAGGCATATGCGTCACGAAAGGTAAAGTCATGTCTGAAGACGCGACGCTAGTTGCCGGGGTTGAGGCACTTGAAGCCAAAATCGCCGAGGCTAAAAGCTCGATCAGCCGCTGTTTCATTGGTCAGGAAAAGGTTGTTAACCTTGCTCTGACCGCATTGTTGTGCGGGGGGCACGCGTTGCTGATTGGTTTGCCCGGTCTGGGCAAAACCCGGCTGGTCGAAACCCTGTCGAAGGTTATGGGGCTGAACGGCAACCGGATCCAATTTACGCCTGACCTGATGCCCGCCGATATTTTGGGTTCCGAAGTGTTAGAAACGGCCAGGGATGGCACACGGAATTTCCGGTTCGTTCCGGGGCCGATTTTCTGTGAGCTACTGATGGCGGATGAAATCAACCGCGCCAGCCCGCGGACCCAATCGGCACTGCTGCAGGCGATGCAGGAAAAAACGGTAACCGTCGCAGGTGCGGACCGTGGCCTGGGTCGGCCGTTTCACGTGTTGGCCACGCAAAACCCGATTGAGCAAGAAGGGACCTATCCGCTGCCAGAGGCACAGCTTGACCGCTTTCTGGTACAGGTCGACGTGCGCTACCCGGATCGCGAAACTGAATGCCAGATTCTGTTGGCGACAACTGGCGTGGTTGAGGACGAATCGCATACCGTGTTCACGAAACAGGAATTGCTGGATGCGCAGGTACTGCTACGGAGAATACCCGTTGGCGACTCGGTGCTGGAACTGATCCTGGATCTGGTCCGGGCCTTCCGCCCGGAAGAGGCGGGCGTATCGGAGCGTGTGCGCCACAATGTGGCTTGGGGACCCGGGCCACGCGCGGCACAGGCGCTGATGATGACCGTGCGGGCGCATGCCCTGTTACAGGGCCGACTGGCACCAAACGCCCAGGATGTGATCGACATGGCAAGCCCGGTTCTGAGCCACCGGATGGCACTGAACTTTGCCGCACGCGCACGCGGCGATAATCTGGATGACCTTATTAAAACCACGACCCACGATCTAATGTGGCGCGAGGCCGCGACGTGATGCCGGATATTGACCTTCGCGCCCGGTCCGAGGAGGAGGCCAGTCGGCTTCCGCCACTACTTGCCCGTGCGGAACATCTGGCTGGAACCGTTCTACTGGGGGATCACGGGCGTCGAAGATCAGGGTTAGGCGATGATTTCTGGCAATACCGCCCGGCGCAATCGGGCGACAGCAAACGGATGATCGACCACCGGCGCTCTGCCCAGAGTGATCAGCAATACGTGCGTGAGCGGGAATGGCAAATCGCACAAGCGGTGATGGTCTGGGTTGATCAGAGCGCATCGATGCGGTTTTCATCTGATAGAGCCCTGTCGACCAAGATTGATCGGGCACGGCTTTTGTCGCTGGCTATCGCGATCCTGCTGATCCGGGGTGGGGAACGGGTGGGCCTGACTGGCACCAGCCTGCCGCCACGCCGGGGCAATGCACAGCTGATGCGGCTGGCCCAGTTCCTGGTCCAGGATGATGAGACCGACTATGCCCCACCCGAACACCACGGAATGATCCCGCATGCCCGCGCGATGTTTGTGTCTGATTTTCTGGGCGATTTGACCGAAGTGAAGCTGGCTCTGACCAAAGCGGCTGATCGTGGTGTGCGCGGCGTGCTGATGCAGGTGCTAGACCCGATCGAAGAAGCCTTTCCCTTTCATGGCCGCACAATTTTCGAAAGCATTGACGGAACGCTGCGGCATGAAACGTTAAAGGCCGCCAATCTGCGCGACCGATATCTGGAACGACTGGCAGACCGGAAAAAGGTACTGCGGCGTCTTTGCCGGGCGACAGGCTGGCATTTGGGCCTGCATCATACAGATCAATCGGCGCAATCGGCCCTGTTGTGGCTCTATCGCGCATTGGATAGAAGCACTGCATGACCCTTTTGGGCGGGATTGGATTCATCGCACCTTGGCTGTTGGTTGCCTTGGCGGCCTTGCCCATCCTGTGGCTGGTCCTACGTGCGGTGCCTCCCACCCCGACCCGATACCGGTTTCCCGGTGTCGTGCTGATCCTGGGATTGCGGGACGATGACACAATCTCTGACCGCACGCCCTGGTGGCTGGCGTTGCTGCGTATCCTGGCAGTCGCCTGCACGATTGTGGGGCTGGCGGGGCCGGTGCTGAACCCAAATCCCGACACAACCGGCAGCGGCCCGGTGCTGTTGGTGCTAGACGGCGGATGGTCGGGGGCAACGCGATGGCCAGCCACCCAAGAGCTGTTATCAGCAAAACTGGCCGAGGCGCACCGGTCCCAGCGGCCCGTGGCGATCCTGCAATTGACGGACCCCGACACACCAACATTCCATACCGCAGATGCGTTGACAGGCCGGGGCGCGGACATGAAGCCCAACCCGTGGACCGTAACCCCCGACCAGCTTGATCGCGCGACCCGGCTTTTGGCTGAAATGGGCGGAAGTTTTGACACCTGGTGGTTCAGCGATGGCTTGTCTTATCCTGGTCACTCAGATTTTCTGGCCGCATTGGAAGACCGGGGCGACGTCCGCGTGTTTCAGTCATCGAGTTCGGTTATTGGTCTGACACCCGTGCAGTTCGAAGATGGCCGGATCACCATCTCGGCAATCCGGTCCACGGTCGGTTTGCCCCGCTACATAACGATTTTTATCCGGGGTTTGGACCCTGCCGGGACGTCCCGCGTACTCGACTCGATCACCACCGGGTTCAAGGCAGATGCGACGCAGGTTGACACTGATCTGTCGCTGCCCGCTGAATTGCTGGCTCGGGTCACCCGGTTCGAGATTGCAGAGCAACATTCCGCCGGTGCCGTGGTTCTGGCCGATGACCGGCTGCGGCACCGCCCCGAGGTTGCGTTGATTTCGGGCCACGACGTGGGAGAGGGGCTCGATCTCTTGTCCCCGTCTCATTACCTGGAACAGGCCCTGGTGCCGATTGCCGATCTGCTTTATGGGGTGCTGTTGGACATAATCCCGGCCAATCCGGATGTGATCATCCTGGCCGATATCACCACGATTTCCGCCGCTGAACAGGCCGCACTGATCGAATGGATCGAGAATGGCGGGCTTTTGTTGCGCTTTGCCGGGCCGCGCCTCGCCGCCAGTGATATCGGCCGGGATGACGAACACCCCCTGTTGCCCGTACGCCTGCGCGCCGGTGGCCGCAGCCTGGGCGGTGCCATGAGTTGGGGGGAGCCCAAAGTACTGGCCCCCTTTGCCGAGGAGTCGCCGTTTTTTGGCCTGACGATCCCGTCCGATGTTCTGGTGAACTCTCAGCTGGTCGCCCAACCTGATCCGACACTGGCTGATCGGGTGATTGCCGCGTTGAATGACGGCACACCGCTAGTCACGCGCAAGGAACTGGGCCAGGGCCAGATCATCCTGTTCCATGTGACTGCCAATGCGGAATGGTCTACCCTGCCCCTATCTGGCTTGTTCATATCGATGTTGGAACGCTTGGCCGCCTTCTCCGCTAACCAAACGCCTAAGGCCAGGGATCTTGAGGGTACAACCTGGGTACCTGTGCGCGTGATGGACGGATTTGGCCGATTATTGGATGCCGAGAACCTGCCGGGCGTCGATGGCCCGACACTGGCCGAGGCAAAGATTGGCCCAAACTTGCAACCCGGTGTGTACCAAAACGGTGATCGCCGTCTGGCACGGAACGTTCTGATGCCCGATGCGACGTTAACGCCCGTTCGGTGGCCCGAACGCATCCCGGTCGAGGGCCTGTCGGTATCCCCCGAATTGCCGATGGGCAGTATCCTATTGGCCGCAACCCTGATCCTGCTGGTGGCCGACGTCATTGCCTCGCTGGCACTGTCGGGTCGATTGATGTCGGTGCGCGGCAAGGCAGTTCTGGTTTTTGCGCTGGGAACCGCCCTTGCACCGATGGCCGATGCCCAGACCACGGCAGAGGACGAGCTGGCAACGCTGGCCACCAGCGAGCTGGCACTGGCGCATGTTCTGACCGGGGACGCGCGGGTGGACGAAATGGCCCAAGCCGGGCTACAAGGCTTGTCAAATGTTCTGTTCTATCGCACCTCCGTCGAACCGATAAAGCCTATCGGCGTCGATCTGGAACGTGATGAGCTGGCATTTTTCCCGCTGCTCTATTGGCCTGTCACACTGGGCCAACCGTACCCGTCGGACCAAGCTTATGCCAAGCTGAACATCTATCTACGATCAGGCGGTTTAATCCTGTTTGACACACGGGATGCGGACATAGCCGGGTTCAGCACTGCGAGCCCGAATGGCCGCAAGCTGCAGGATCTGGTCGCACCGCTGGCTAT
>JACOMT010000104.1:0-5675 GCA_014623385.1 Paracoccaceae bacterium | reverse complement strand
CGCCGGTGAACGGCAGCGCGAATTGGCCTATCGGTTTGGCGTGAACTTGGTGATGCATGTGCTGACGGGTAACTACAAATCGGATCAGGTCCATGTGCCTGCGCTTTTGGACAGGTTGGGCCAATGACCGGAACGCTGATTTTTGATCCTCTGATCCCCTGGTCCGCCATTTTCACCGTCGGTGCCGTTTCCCTGGCCGGTGTGATTTTGGCGTTTGCGCGATGGCTTTCGGGATGGGCTCTGCGCGGGCTGGCCGCACTGGTTCTGATCGCCGCCCTGGCTAACCCGGTGTTTCAGCAAGAGGACCGCGCGCTGCTACCCGACATTGTGATCCTGCTGGAAGACGACAGCACAAGCCAGAACCTGTCCAACCGGGCTGAGCAGACAGCGACAGCCGCAGATGTAATCGCCACAGCGGTCGCGGCGCGCGACAACACTGAACTCCGCCGGATCACCGTGGCCGATGTCCAGGGCGATGGCGGCACCCGGTTGATGACCGCCCTTTCCAATGTGCTGGCCGAAGAACCGCGCACCCGGGTTGCCGGAATTATCGTACTGAGCGATGGGCGTTTGCACGATCTGGAAGTTGCGCCAGACCTTCCCGCGCCCCTGCACCTGCTGCTTAGCGGACAGGACACCGATTGGGACCGGCGCTTGGTTGTGCGCAACCCGCCTGCCTTTGCCATTATCGATGAACCGGTCATCCTGACCCTTCGGATTGGGGATCAGGGTGACGCCCCTGCCGGGCAAACCACCGCACCTCTGGAAATCGCCATTAATCGCGGTGAGCCGGAGATCTTTGACGTGCCCATTGGCGAAGACATCAAATTGCCGGTGACCCTGCCCCATGGCGGACGCAATGTGATCCAATTTACCGTACCTGCCGCCGACAACGAACTCACGGACCGTAATAACACCGCACTGATCCAGATCAACGGCGTACGTGATCGGCTGCGCGTGCTGTTGGTGTCAGGTAAACCGCACCCCGGCGGGCGGACATGGCGCAACTTGTTGAAATCTGACAGTTCGGTGGACCTGGTGCATTTCACCATCCTGCGGCCCCCGGGAAAACAGGATGGCGTGCCGGTGCACGAGCTCAGCCTGATCGCCTTTCCGACGCGCGAGCTGTTCCTGGAAAAGATAGATGATTTCGACCTGATCATTTTTGACCGGTACAAGCGCCGCGGCATCCTGCCCGAGATCTATCTGGACAATATTGTGCGCTATGTTGAGGCGGGTGGCGCGGTTCTGGTGGCCGCCGGGCCCGACTTTGCGACCGCTGACAGCATCTACCGTTCGCCCTTGTCCACGATCCTGCCCGCCCAGCCCAGCGCGCGGGTGGTCGAAGCCCGCTATATGCCCGAGGTGACGGATCTGGGCACCCGCCATCCGGTGACATCCGATCTGCCGGGTGAAGGGGCCTGGGGCCACTGGTTGCGTCAAATCGATGTCACGCCGTTGTCGGGCGATGTGGTCATGTCAGGGCAAGAGGGACGACCGCTATTGGTGCTGGACCGAGTCGGCAAAGGGCGCGTGGTGCTGTTGGCATCGGACCATGCGTGGCTCTGGAGCCGTGGGTATGATGGCGGCGGCCCGCAACGGGAACTGCTCAGGCGGCTGGTCCATTGGATGATGAAAGAACCCGAGCTGGAAGAAGAGGCGCTGTGGGCCGAGGCGACGGGCCAATCCATGCGCGTGATCCGCCGCAGTTTGGCCACCGAATTGGGCCCGTTGACGATCACGCAACCGGATGGCAGCATGGTCGAGCTGAAACTGGAAGAAACGGCACCAGGCCGGTTCGAGGCAGAGCATAACGGACCCGAAATCGGGATGTATCGCCTGGCCGAAGGGGATCTGAACGCGGTGGTCGGCCTAGGTCCCACCGCGCCCCGCGAGTTTGAAGAGACCATTGCCACCGGCGACATTCTGGCACCGCTGATCGCCTCGGTTCACGGTGGCATTCTGCGGCTGCAAGACGGGTTGCCGGTATTGCGCACGGTTCGCGAAGGCCGCCCTGCCGCCGGGCGCGGTTGGATCGGGCTGGTGTCCCGGGATGTGCCCGAAATCCGGGGGGTGACTCGAATTCCGCTATTACCCCCGTGGCTGGTGTTGCTGTTGGCATCAGTCCTGATTATCGGTGGCTGGCTGCGCGAGGGTCGATAGTGCCAACGCAACCGGCTCCTTCCTTCAGCAGTTGCTCATGCGGGGCTCCCATCCTGTGGTCAACCGATATTTCGACACTGTGAAAGGGGCATCCGGCAGTCACACACGGAACGGAGGTTTGACGAACAGATGTATTTGTTCACGCGACCGGCGTACCGTGCGATCATGGCAGGAAAATGTCATTCATGTTGCTATCGAGGACACCGGCGTGGGCATCGCCACCGACAAGCGGCGCATTCCGCCCACAGTGGGAAACAGGTATTAACAATGTTTGATCCGGTATTCATGGATATTTCCATGCCTGGCATGGGCAGAAAACTACAATGGCCCGGATCCGCGAACGGAAAGAACACAGCGACCGGCGCATCCCGATCATCGCGGTCGCGACCTTTGAGCCCGACGGCGACAAGAAATCCATTCCGGTCGCCGGGGCTGATGATTGCCTGACAAAACCGGGGTGCTACGGTTCGGGATAGGGCCGGACAAAGACCGGCCGATCTGGTACCGACAGCTCCGGCGAAAAAGCATAGCCGCCCATGTCAAATTCGGTCAAAGCCGCCGAATCGGTCAGCCGGTTCTGGATCACAAAACGAGCCATCGCCCCTCTCGCCCGTTTGGCAAAAAAGCTGACTGTTTTGGGCTGACCGCCCCGATCCTCCAAAAACTGCGGTGTCACGACACGCAATTTCAGCGCCGCATGATCTACCGCCCCGAAATATTCCTGACTCGCGCAATTAATCAAAAAATTAGTGTCCAGACCTTTGGCTTCGGCATTCAGCACTTTAGCAATCTGATCTCGCCAATAGGCATAAAGCGTTGCCCCACGCCGCGTTTTCAACCGGCTGCCCATTTCCAGCCGATAGGGCTGGATCGCGTCAAAAGGTCGTAACAGGCCATAAAGCCCTGACAAAATCCGCAAATGCGCCTGCGCCCACCCCCGTTCATCCGCATCAAGCGACGGGGCATCAAGCCCCTGATAGGTATCCCCCGCAAAGGCCAGCACCGCGGGGCGCACCGCTTTGGGGTCCGGGTCTGCCGCAAAATCCCGAAACCGATCACGATTGAGCCGTGCCAGTTCCGGGCTCAGATTCATCAGCGCACGCAAATCGCGCAAGGTCAGGCTCCGCGCGGTTTTGGCCAACCGCACCGCATCCTCCTGAAACGCGGGTGCGGTCACGGGGATATCCCGTTCAGTCCAATTCAACCGCTTGGCCGGTGATATCACCACCAACATGATCTACCCCCCTTGTATTTGTGCTAGCGGGATAGCTAGCCTGCCGCGCGCACCACGTCCAGAAACGCCGCACCGAAGCAATCATCCCGCCGGTCGCCCGGGACATGGGCCAGGGCCGACCGGTCATCCGGACATAGTTCCGCCGCCGAACAGCTGAGCGGGTGTTCGGTACCACGCGCTCTCCGAGACAAATCCGCCTGAACCGTCAACAGTTGATCTTAAAGCAGGCCAGAGGATGGACCGGCCAATTTGCACCGCGCGGGATGCTCGGTGGCGGGCGTGTCGCCCTGAATAACGGCCAGAAAGGCTGCGCCATACCGGTCCAGCTTTTTCATTCCCACACCGTTGACCCGCGCCATGTCATCCAGGCTATGCGGGCGTTTTTTGACCATATCGATCAGCGTGCGGTCCGGGAAAATCACATAGGCCGGTACCTTGGCCGTCTCGGCCAGCGCGCGGCGTTTCGCCTTGAGCGCTGATAACAGTGGCGCATCTTCGTTCCGGACCAGTGCCTTGGCCGCAGGGGGGCTGGCCTTGATCGTGTCGTGGCGCAGGCGAATCGCTGTCTCGCCCCGCAGGACCGGCCGCGCCGTGTCTGTTATGCGCAGGGCCCCATGACGTTCGGGATCTGGCCGCACCAGATCACGGCCCATCATCTGACGAAACACGGCCTGCCAGCCGCGTTTGTCAAATTCCGTGCCCACCCCAAAGGTCGGTAGCAGATCATGCTGTCGTTCACGCACCCGATCAGTCATCCTGCCGGTCAGGATATCGCTCAAATGACTCGCGCCAAACCATTCCCCGGTGCGCAAAATGGCCGACAAGGCCTTGCGCACCGCTGTTGTGCCATCCACCACATTCGCAGGCTGATCGCACAGGTCGCATCGGCCGCACCGAACCTCTGTCTCGCCAAAATAGCCCAAAAGGTTGACCCGACGGCAATCCAATGCCTCGGCCAGACCCAGCAGAGCGTTCAACCGGGCATGATCGGCGGCGCGCCGGTCGGGGGGGATCAGACCTTCGTCAATCTGTGCCCGGCGCAGACGGATGTCACCGGCTCCAAAAAGGGTCAGCGTCTCCGCCGGAGCCCCATCGCGCCCAGCGCGCCCGATCTCCTGGTAATAGGCCTCGATTGATTTTGGCAGATCAGCATGCGCGACCCAGCGGATATCCGGTTTATCGATCCCCATGCCAAAGGCGACAGTGGCCACAACGATCAACCCTGCCTCGCGCGAAAATCGGGTTTCGGCCTGACGCCGTGCGTCGGACGTCATCCCGCCATGATAGGACAGTGCCACATGCCCATTCTTGTGCAGGGCCCGTGCCAGCGTTTCGGTCTTGGCACGTGTCCCGCAATAGATAATGCCCGACTGGCCCCGGTGCGCATCGGCAAAATCCAGGATCTGGCGAGGCGGTGCATTCTTGACCGCAAAGCGGAGATGCAGGTTGGGGCGATCAAAGCCATGCAAAAACGTCTTTGGCGCGACCCCATGGAACAGTTTTTCCTTAATTTCCATGCGGGTTTCGGCATCTGCCGTCGCGGTAAATGCTGCAAGCGGCACATCCAGGATGTCACGCAATTTTCCGATGCGCAGATAGTCGGGGCGAAAGTCATGACCCCACTGGCTCACACAATGCGCCTCGTCCACGGCGATCAGCCCGATCCTGATCCGCCGGAGCAATCCAACGGTCGCCCCGACGGCCAGCCGTTCCGGCGCGAGGTAGAGCAGTTTTAGCCTCTCTGCCTCCAGTGCTAAATAAACCGCGTTGGTTTCCTCTGGTGTATTGCCGCTGGTCAACGCCCCGGCCCCGACCCCCGCCTCTTGCAGAGCACGGACCTGGTCCCGCATCAGTGCAATGAGGGGTGAAATGACAACGGTAACACCGTTACGCATCAGGGCAGGCAGTTGGAAACATAGCGATTTGCCGCTTCCTGTGGGCAAAATGGCCAGAACGTTCTGCCCATCTGCCACGGCGCGCACGATCTCTTCTTGCCCGGTGCGAAAGGAATCGAAGCCAAAAACATCATGTAACAGCGCGGCAGCACCTGTCATGCGAGACCCCTTGTAAAGCTATGTGTCCTATCCCGGAAAGGAATATAGTTGTTTCTGGAACAATTCCGGCTTGAGTTTGTGCCGGGGCGTTTTGCTTTCCGGGGCCGACTGAGGGAGCTGCCGGTTGTAAAGCCGGACATAGCGGTGGAGCGTGGGCTCCAATGCCGCACCCAATTGGAAATGATTGGCTAATGCCTCGGCATAATTGGGGACTTGCCCCGTTT
>JACOMT010000103.1 GCA_014623385.1 Paracoccaceae bacterium | reverse complement strand
GCAATTCGGGCCCTCTTCAGAAAGAGATCAGTGAAGCGATTGCCGAAGGCGATCTCGTTGCGACCTCAGTCCTCTCAGGCAACCGCAACTTCGAGGGTCGGATCAGCCCTGATGTCCGCGCCAACTATCTCGCCTCCCCGCCCCTCGTTGTAGCCTATGCGCTCGCGGGGACGCTGGATATTGACCTCACTTCAGAGCCGATCGGGCAAGACCACGACGGCAATGATGTTTTTCTGAAAGACATTTGGCCGACCAGCCAGGAGGTCGCCGAACTGGTCGAACAGACCGTGACGCGCGAGGCGTTCCAATCGAAATATGCCGACGTCTTCAAAGGCGATGAGAAATGGCAAGCCGTGGAAACAACGGACCAGAAAACCTATGACTGGCCGCCCACCTCCACCTACGTCCGGAATCCGCCTTATTTCCACGGCATGTCCCCGGAACCGGGCGTGATCACCAACATCCAGGGAGCCCGCATCCTCGTGCTGCTTGGTGACATGATCACCACTGACCACATCTCGCCTGCAGGATCGTTCAGGGAAACCACGCCCGCTGGTCAATACCTGATCGAACGCCAAGTCAGCCCGAGGGCATTCAACTCATATGGCTCGCGCCGTGGCAACCACGAAATCATGATGCGCGGCACCTTCGCCAATATCCGCATCAGAAACGAAATGCTGGATGGTGTCGAAGGCGGCTACACCAAGGGCCCCGATGGCGCGCAAACCGCAATCTTTGACGCGGCCATGGCGTATCAGGATGCAGGCATCCCGCTGGTCATCATTGGTGGTGCGCAATACGGTGCAGGCTCGTCACGCGACTGGGCGGCCAAGGGAACCGCCCTTCTAGGCGTCAAGGCGGTCATCGCAGAAAGCTTTGAGCGCATCCACCGTTCCAACCTGGTAGGTATGGGTGTCATCCCGTTCGAATTCACCGGCGGCGTGACCCGCAAAACGCTGGGTCTGACGGGCGACGAAACCGTTTCGATCAGTGGTCTGGACACCATCGAACCGCTGCAAGAGGTACCCTGCACCCTCACGATGGCCGACGGAACGACGCAAAAGATCACCCTGAAATGCCGGATCGACACCGTGACCGAAATCGAATACATTGAACACGGTGGCGTCCTGCACTACGTGCTGCGCAACCTCGCCTCTGCGGCATAGGCACCCGTCAGCAAACGCAAAGGCACGCCTCAAACGGCGCGCCTTGATGATCCTGAACTCTGCCATGGCTTTGGCACTTTGTGATCTCCGCGAAACTTAGAACGTAGCGCAACTTGCCCAATCTCTGACCGCGACGGCGATTGCAAGAGTGCTCTTGCACGCGCGTGAAATCGCCATTGGGCAGGGCTATCACCCGGGGGTCTTTCCGGCCCCCACGGTCTGGCCGTGCCATCGTCACGGACCGGACGGCAGGGCCGTCAGGTGACGACGAAATCATCGAACGAAATCATCGTCTGTCAGGTTGGACGGTGTCGGTCAGACCCATGAGTGTCAGGGTGCCGTCCTGCACGGGTACTGTGGTGTCGTGCCGCTGGTTGATGATGGCACACGTGAACGTAACATCACCAGTGCAGGGATCAACGCCTTTCAATCTCTTTCAAAGCAGGAACGGAATTGGCGGATTTTATGGGGGACGGGGATGGTGTGCTGGTGATTCAGGGGGGCGGATCCCCGGGGGCCTGTGGGTGTGATAGCGAAGGCAGTTTGTTGAACACCCGGACCGGGGGATTGGCCCGGACGGGGTGGATGGGTGATTTATAAGGGCGCGGGGTACAGGGCCAGGGCGCGCGCGGGGTGTCAGAGGCACAGATGCACCCGCATCCCTGAACCGGTTGGAACAGGAGATGGGCTCAATTGCCGCCGACGGTGGGCCGGACATCCGAAAACATCCGAGGTGATTCGAACGCGGGGCGGGACCCGTGCTGTGATGCGGTTGTGCGGGGCTGGCCGGTCGTGGTGGCTGATGCGGGCGCAGTGCGATTTGCCAGGTGGATGTTCATCCACCTCAACCCCATGGCGGGGCATAGGCCTCACCCGCTTGTCTTTTGGGGGCTTGATGACCCGGCTTCGGACTCTGGACGGAAAATTGGGACATGCGGACCAGCTGTTTCTGGCAGCGTGCAATCAAGACGAGGATCATCGGCTATTTCGATCTGCTGGCGGGTCGGTTGAAATCCGTGGCGTTGGTAAAAGGTCAGGGCGCGGGGGCTGTCTGCTGTACAGGTTGCCAACGTGAGCCGGGTGATGGGGCGGGACCAGGCTGCGGCCAGTGTGCGGGTCATCAGCGCGTGGCCTATCCCCTGACCGATCAGGTCGCGCGACAGCCCAAAAAACGACAGCTCACACGCGCCAACGGAATCAAAGCGCAGCTCTGCCAGGCCTTTGGCCCGACCCTTGTGGAACACAGCCAGGATATGGGTATCCTTATCCTGGATAATCTGTTCCAGGGCCGCATTCGACAGCCGCAGGCGAGACGCCCAGAGCCAGTCCCGCCCGCCGACGCGAAAGAACAGGTCGCGGTACCAGCCCGCTGTCGGATGCGCGACCGGGGTGATGTATGGGTCGTCGGGTTCCGGTGCGGGATCGATTTCGGGCCGGGTGGTCATTGCCAGATGGGTGATGACAACGGCAATTCTGCCGCGCGGGACATCATGAATGCCGTTTTCCAACATGGGTCAGTCGAGCAGACCTGCGGTCCGCAAAAGCACCTGCATATCGGCTTGGGGGCGCGGGCCAATATGGCTGATGACCTCGCTTGCGCAAGCATTGCCGATTCGCGCACAGGTTTCAAGATCGCGTTCGGTGGCCAAACCATAAAGAAAACCTGCGGCAAACTGGTCGCCCGCGCCCGTCGCATCAACAACGGTTGCCTGGTCAACCGGAACATCAATGCGCGTGCTGTCATTCATCACCGTCACCCCGTTGCCTGATCGCGTACAGACCACCAGAGAACAGATATCCGCCGTTTTGGCCAGGGCTGCATCAACGTCGTCGGTTTCAAACAGCGCGCAAATCTCTGACTCATTCCCGATCACATAGTCCATTTCGTGTTCGATGAGCGCCAGGAAATCGGCGCGGTGCCGGTCAACACAGAACGGGTCGGAAACGGCGATGCCGGTCTTGCCGCCATCGGCGTGACAGGCGCGGGTAGCGACCAAAAACGCCTCTTTGCCCTTGTCTTTATCAAACAGGTAGCCCTCGAGGAACAGAAAGCGGGCTTTTTGCGTCGCTGTTTCGGGGACGTCCTTGCTGCTGAGCTCCGCGGAAATGCCCAGATAAGTGTTCATCGAACGTTCACCATCCGGCGAGACAAAAATCATCGACCGCGAGGTTGGCAATTCACCGCCCGGGACCGGTGGGTTGACGAAATCGATGCCGTCTTTTTGAATCGCATCTGCGTAAAACCGGCCCAAAGCGTCATCATGGACCCGTCCGATAAAGGCCGCGCGCAGACCCAGCGCCCCGGCACCGGCGACCGTGTTGGCAACCGACCCGCCGGGTGTCTGTACGCGGTTGGTCATCGCAGCATACAGCAGCTCGCCACGATCCTGTTCGATCAGCTGCATGATGCCCTTTTCGATCCCCATGATGTCAAGAACGCTGTCGTCGGCTTGGCTAATGACATCGACAATCGCGTTGCCGATCCCGACGAGATCGTATGTGGTCATTCAGGCCTTACCCTCAAATTGGCACAGATCGCGGATGATGCAGGTGGGGCACATCGGTTTTCTGGCTTTACAGTGATAGCGGCCGTGCAGAATCAGCCAGTGATGGGCGTGCAGCTGGAAATCGGCGGGGATGTTATTTTCGATGGCCCGTTCCACGGCGTCCACATCCTTGCCCGGGGCGATGCCGCTGCGGTTGGCGACGCGAAAAATATGGGTATCGACCGCTTGGGCAGGTAGGTGCCACCACATGTTCAGAACCACATTGGCGGTCTTGCGCCCAACGCCGGGCAATGATTGCAGCGCCGCGCGGGAATTGGGCACCTCGCCGCCGTATGATTCGACCAGAATGCGGCTGAGCCTGATGATATTCCTGGCCTTGGTCCGGTAAAGGCCGATAGTCCTGATATGTTTGATTAGCCCTTGCTCGCCCAGATTCAGCATTTTCTGGGGGGTATCGGCGGCCGCGAACAATGTGGCGGTGGCCTTGTTCACCCCGGCATCGGTGGCCTGCGCGCTGAGCGCCACGGCCACCACCAGCGTATAGGCGTTCACGTGATGCAGCTCGCCCCTGGGTTCCGGATCGCGAGCCTGAAACCGGGTGAACATTTCGCGAATCGTATGGTAATCAAGTTGCCTGGTCACCTGCGTATTCATGCCGTGGCTTGCACCGGACTACAACGTCTAAACGGGTTGCGTGGCGTGCTGGTGCGGATATCATCGGCACATGCGGCATGACCAATAGCGACCACACCGGTTGTGCCGCGGCGCATGAAGCCGCTTGACCCGCATCAGTCGCACATTTTATCGCGCCTCTGTTCAGAGACCGGACGTATCGCATGTTAGCAAACGAATGTCAGCTTGCTGCTTCAAGGCCCTTCTGGATTTCTATAAACTCTATGCCGCATGAAAGCTTTTTTGCGAGCGGTGACTTTGGGTTTACGACACGCCAGAACGGCGTGATCCCCCGGGCAGATTTGCCAGCCTGCATTTCGTCGAGTGCTGCTTCTGCCACGACGCGCAAGAAGATCGAAGTGGATACAGGACATGTCCCATCGGCACCGTGTTCCTGTGCGAGCACCTTACGCAGAGCGACAACATCAAGCGTGGTTCCAGAGGGAATTTGGTTTATTTTCTCCTGCAATAGCTTTGGGCTTGCGATAAAGAGTTTCTGACCGGGTTTGAATCCTGCAAACCCTTTTGCAAGTTCGGTGACATGCGGTGGTTTCCCGCCTTCCAGCTTTTCCGTCCAGGTCTTTTTCCTTGCCATGGTTCGCCCCTTAATTCCCGCTCTCAATGGCTTGGGTGAGATCAATATGCGCCCCTGCGGGTACAAAAATTCGTGCCATGGCGCGCGCGATACGCCCCTCGGTCCGGGTTGTTTCGGTGATGTTGACGCGGTGTGAATCGGCCTTCCCAGTGCCCGGTGAACCCTTGGGGCGATTCGTAGGTGATGATGTAGATCCCTTGCTGTTTTTCTTGTTCGCGGAATGCGATCTTGATGCCCTGTGATGTGGTTTCGACCCAGGACGTTCCATCCTGGGACAGGTCGACATGTGCTATATCTGAACGCCATGCGCCCTGATTGCCAATGTCTGTCGCAAGCGCAAAGACTTTTTCAACCGGTGCCTGGATTACTATCGTCCGGGAGGCGCTGACTTGTTCAGGGAGAGTCATGGCCCACCCGAATGAAACGGCAATACACAGGGCGAGAGCCGTGATGATCTATTGTATTGTTGTCATGACTCTTTGTTACTCCATTCGGTTGTTGGGGAGCTCGGTTGTTTGGGGGGGCGTTCTGTCCAAAATTCGGCGACGGCCACCGCCAGAAGTCGGTTTCAAGTTGCCTGATTCCGTCCTGGAATTCAACCCCCTCAATGCGCTCGGGCAGACGGTTTGGACCGGAGATCTTCCGCCCCTTGTTCCTGGCTGACACCATCAGCCTGAAGATCATGGCATGTGCAGTTTTGTGGTCAGTTTTGCGGTTGAGGTGCTCCCTGGTGTTCCGGGTGTGTTGACACCACCAGGCAGGTTTCGTGTAATGCCCAATCCGCAACAGTTTCGCGCCCAGTCCCGGACATTCCGGCCCCCCGCCCTGCCAGCGGATTGCGGCCTGACCCCGGCACAGGGGCCGGGGGTGCTGCGGTACCGCCAACTCTGGCATGATGTGCCACCCCTTGCGGGCGGATGGCCTTGGGCAAAGCGGTTTTGGTGACCTGGTTATGCGATTGCCAGTGTTTGCGGGGCAGGTTCTGCCCGATTGCCGCCGTCGCCAGTCGGGCCTCTTGTTTTATCCAGCCCGAACTATCGGGCAGCGCGTCATCGTGGCATAGGCAGTGCGCAACCCGAAAGCGGCGGTTGCAGATCCGCCTGCCCCCGCGTTGTTCCCGGGCCCGCAGGGGTTGATGACGGGTGGCCGTTCGCATGATCCCGTCACGGTGGCGACCACGCAGTGGTCTTGCTGGCACAGGCCTTGTCGGCCATACCTGCCTGCACTTTAGACCCTTCGACCATGGTATCAAACTCGGGGGCTCCCGGCCCGATTCGCAGGTGCCCTTTGTGGACCTTGTCGCTGAAACTTTCCCCGTCCAGGCGGGCAAAGCCGTTGAATTTCATCTTGTCGCCCGGCATACGCTTCGCGCCGTTCCTGACCCACCGCGCTTGCGTGTCGGGACTTCGGCACTGAAATGCACGCCTGGATCGTCGGGCGGTCGGGCGGATCGTCGGGGGTGCGTTTCGCGTACCCCCGTTTCCTGGTCCCCGCGCCAAACGACCCGGCGGTCAGGTGCCGCCGAACAGAAAATCATCCTCCAGCAGCAGCGTATGATCCACCCCGGTGAGGGTCAGCGTGCCACCGGCCAATGTCACCGTCACATCGGCGGCACTGTCGGCGATGGTGAGG
>JACOMT010000102.1 GCA_014623385.1 Paracoccaceae bacterium | reverse complement strand
ATCGTGGGTTGCGAAAAAGGCAATGGGTCGTCGCATCGGACACAGGTGCAAAGAGCTCGAGGCCGCAAAACGGCATGAAATCCAACCGCAGTTGCAAGGCGCGCGTGCCAGCTGCGGGGTGCTATTGTCCGATCAGCGGACACTTGAAGCGAACCGGCGGATCATAACCCTGAGGTCCGATCCCGGAACGCCTCAATCCGCGCTTGCGTGGCGGCGAACACCACCGCCAGTCCACTGGTGCGTCAATCCTGGTCAGAACGTCGTCTGCGCTGAGTCTGCGCCGGTCCGAGAGCCGCGTTCGACACAAACCGCGCAAAAGCAGATACATCAAACCACTCCCTGAACGCCTCCCAATAGCACACCAGGTTGACGGTTTGTCCGCAATCCCCCAATCATGCATAGGTCTTTATAGAGGTCTTTGTAAGGCACCGCTCGAATTTCCGGCACATGAGGGTGTGTCTGGCCAAGGCCAAGGTGCCAGTCGCGGATGGGCTTTGTCGTGCCGTCCTGATCGTCGGATGGCAGTGGCAGAACGCTGGTATTCACAGCCTCCGGGTAAATGCCTCGATGAACCGTTGCCGCGCCTTGGGCAAAGGGCGCTGTGACAGTTCGGGTGCCACCCGGTGGGTCAGAAAGTAGCCGGTGATTGTCAGCGCCTGCGCCACTTCGGCATCCGAATCCGTCCCTTTGCACAAAAGTACGGGGGGCAACGGTAACAGCTTGTCCTGCCAGGCACCCGCCCCCGCCGCTGTTACGGCGCGGCCCGATCCCGGTGACACGAATACCAGCCCCTCGGTCGCCCCGGTCACCGCGCATTTGCCAAGATCCAGCCCGTATCCCAACTCGGCCAGCAGCACAAGTTCCCAGCGCAGATAGGCCAGCGGCCATATCTTGTCCTGACCCAGCAGATCCAGCAACTGTGCGCTGCGGGTATAAAGTACGCGGTGTTTTTGCCGGTCGGGCAGTGCAAAAACCAACAGCGCGATGACTGCGTTCAGCCCGGCCAAAGCCAGCCGCCCGGACAGCGCCGTCGCCGCCCGGCTGCGCAGCGGTTCAACTGTAAAGCTTCCCATATGATTCTCTAGCCGCGCACGCCAGGTCACCTGCAACTGTGCACCCGGTTGCAAAACGGGTGCGAGCCTGCGGCTGGTCCCGCCACGTACCACACCCGCGTGTCGGCCATGGGATTCGGTAAACAGCTCGATAATAGCGGCCGTTTCCCCGTGCCTCCGCGTGGTCAGCAAAATCCCGTGATCCGTCCATTCCATAGCCGCAACTATCCACAGCCGACGCAGGATATTCGTAGCGGACCGGTTTGTAAAATTCAATGGCCATGCATTGCACAGGGCTTTGATCCGGGTCCCGAATGGTCGTGTATCGGACGCAACCGGGCTGCCGATATGCATGCCAGAGCGGACCTTATCCGATGAGTCAGGGTGCCGCGCCTTCTATTTCACCGTTTTGATGCATCTGATGGCCGGGCTCAACTGTACGACAACGCACCCCATGCCACCACGCTGGCCCCTGGTGGATGGCGATTGCGGCCACAGTGCTGCCAGGGGTTGACCGGTTTCCAGTGGTGGCCGCCCGGGGCATGCAGGCGTCACCCCGATTACGGCTGCGTTTTGGTGGCCCATTTGCGCGCAGATGACCGGGACCTGGCCTGTTTGTCGGCCCCGCCGGGCGGTTCTGTCCGTTGCGTATTGCGCTACAGGGTACCGGATGGCACGTGCCCCCTGTTTAAATCCGGTTGGCCTGGTGGATGACTGTACTGGCTGGATATTTTGGGGGTGGCGGTCTCCTGGCGGCCTGGATTGCCGGACGGCATTGTGCTACGCTGTCAGGTGATTTGATGGGCACCTCGCCCGGGCGGGTCATGCCAATCCATCCGCACACGGCAAATGCTGTCCGCTGCGGTCTTCGACCTCCAGCACCCAGAGGTCCGGATCAAATTTGCTTTGGCGCGCAACCGCATGATCCACCTTGGCCTCCGGGCCTTTGGCCAAAATTGCCCAAATCCGGGCATCGGCGTTCAGATCAAATATACTGTGAAAACAAATAGCCCGCCCATCCAGCGTGTTGAGCTTGACCAGCACCGCACCCGCCATATCGTCGCCATGTGCAACCACGAAACACGGGATGCCTTGACCCCGCAACCGGGCAATATAGGCGTCCACCCGGAACCGGGTCGTCAGCCGTGTCATACGGTACCGTCTTTGAAATCGAGCCCCATTTCAGAAAACCTTTCCGCCTCGTTCATCCAGTTTGGCCGCACGTTCACCCGTAAAAACAGATGGATGCGACGGCCCAGAACGGTCTCCATCTCGGCCCGCGCGGCCCGGCTGACCGCTTTGATGGTCTCGCCGCCTTTGCCCAAAAGGACCCCCTTATGCCCGTCCCGGACCACATAGATGACCTGATCAATTCGGGCTGAACCGTCCTTACGCTCTTCCCATTTTTGGGTTTCAACCGTCAATTGATAGGGCAGTTCCTGATGCAACCGCAGGATCAGCTGTTCCCGGGTCAGTTCAGCGGCGATCATGCACATGGGCATCTCGGCGATCTGGTCTTCGGGATAGAGCCAGGGGCCATCCGGCAATTCAACGGCCAGCCAGCCGCGCAGGTCGTCAACGCCATAACCTTTCCTGGCAGAGATCATGAACGTCCGGGCAAAGGGATATCGGTCATTCAGGTCCTGGGTCAAAACCAGCAGAACCCTGGACGCGACCTTGTCGATCTTGTTGATGGCAAGCGCAACCTTGCGCCCCTGTCCGATGTTTGCCAACCTGTCCAGGATGCGTTCAACGTCTTCGGTCACGCCCCGATGCGCCTCGACCAGCAAGACCACAACATCCGCATCCGCCGCACCGCCCCAGGCCGCTGCCACCATGGCGTGCTCCAGACGGCGGCGTGGCTGAAACAGGCCAGGCGTATCGACAAAAATGATCTGGGTCTCTCCCTGGATCGTGACACCACGAATGCGCGCCCGGGTAGTTTGCACCTTATGCGTCACAATCGACACCTTTGCCCCCACCATCGTGTTGATCAGGGTCGACTTGCCCGCATTGGGCACACCGATCAGGGCAACAAATCCGGCTTTGGTGGTCATGCCGGGAACATATCTTTAGGCTGGGTAGCGCAAACAGGCCAAATCATCCGGCACTTCCAGCCCGCCCGCGATATGACCTGTTCAACGATGCGCCCCTTATGATCACCCGAATGCCCCGGAAATGATGCTGGCAACGCCAGGGATGACCAATGTCGTGAATAAACAAGTCGGATTTTTGGTGAGATGCACCAATCTGACATCCGGCTGTATCGTGCAGCTTCATAAATATCCGCCTCGGGTATCGGGCAAAGAGTCAAATCCCCAATCTCCCCGGAAACCTTAACCAGGGACTGTATTCGCGCCAGCACTGATTCTAACCTGCGCGCTTTCCAGGCCATAATCGCCCATAAACCGATTGGCGGAACGGCGCGTCAAGCCGGTGATGTCAAGCCGGTGGATCGTATTCTTGCCTGGCCGGTTGTCGCGCAGCACCGAAGACGCAGGATCCGACAGCCCGGGCGCGTCATCAAGCCCGTGCATCACCGGGAGACCGCCATCTGAACCGCGATCTCCGCACTACGCAATTCCAGCCGCACCCGGCGGGCGAAATCGACCCGATCATCCCGGTTTGAACCTGCACCCAACGGGTGATCCATGAAACATCATCCTTCGCCGAAATCAACAAATCACCCGGGGAATGCGGGATAATGACGCACCTTCCAGGCCATAATGACCAAGCTACAAGGAATTGTCGGAACCAAACAAGCGGCAGAAAAACAACAACACGAATACGGCAATGGCAATCAGCATCAGGATTCAAAACTTCGGTACCCATTCACGATACTCCTGATAACCGGGGCGGGCGTGATTCATACGGCAAGCCATGGCACGGGCAACAGCATACCGCCATCAAAATACGGCCAATCCTGCCGACCCTCCAGCGCGATCCGGATGGCGGGAAATATATTTAAATGCACCCCGAACTTTGCCAATACGGTTCCAGTAGATACAAAAGACACAGGGTGGACACAGGCGGATATTCACGAACACAGCACAAATTGGGCACACTTTTCAAAAAGTGCCGGTACCAGTTAAACGGTCAACTGCAAAATTTGACGTGTGATAAACAGGCGTGCGATAAACACTTGTGCAAATACCCTGACAAGCCCTAATCAGCAAAAACCACGTGATCACCGGCTGCCTTGCATCAAAGGGAACAACAGGAGAACCGCGACCATCCTCCCGGAACGGCACGTGGTACAACGCTAATTAATTCTGAAAAGTCAGATCAGTCAATTCAGAAATTAATAAACCTCGACCAGTAAATATCACCAAAAGTCCGGAAACCGAACGGAACATCGCGTTCTTGCCAAGTACCTTTATCCTGCGGACAGGTTTCAAATATCAAATTATCCCCGGCCATGCCAGCACGGCTGTTAAAGTGGAAACACCAAACGGCCAGCGATAGACACAGAATCAGCCACAGCGAACTTGCGGAACGCGTTTTTTCATTTGGGCCCCCGGTATTTATGTATATTTCGATTCGAAAAACAGCATAAACCTGTCCGCGGATAATAGCAACTTCGGCAAGGGTGCCTCTATGCGAACAGGGATTTTACCCCCGCTCAGTGGGCGCAAACCCGTTCGAGCAGTGCTTTCGCCGCTGCCTGTTCCGCCTGACGTTTGGATCCGGCTGTGGCCTGCGCCTCTGCCCCGTCGGATAACCGGGCCGCGATCATGAAAACCGGGGCGTGATCCGGACCCGTCCGTGCCAGCTCAACATAGCACGGCGGTTGCTGGCCCTGCGCCTGGGCCCATTCCTGCAACGCGGTTTTGGCGTCTCGGGCGTCGGCCTCGACCCGGCCAATGCGCTCTCCCCAAAGCCGCAGGATCATGGCACGGGCGGCCTCCAGCCCGCCATCCACAAAAACGGCGGCAATCACTGCCTCCATCGCATCACCCAGCAGCGCCTGTTTGCGCCGACCGCCTGACATCATTTCGGACCGGCCCAGTTTCAAAACCGCGCCCAAATTCACTGTGCGGGCCACATCGGCGCAGATTTCCTTGCGCACCAATGCGTTGAATCGCGGGGCCAGTTGCCCTTCGCTTGCCGCCTTGTCCGCCGACAGCAGCGCCTCGGACATCACAAGGCCCAGAACGCGGTCCCCCAAAAACTCGAGACGCTGATTGTCCCGCCCCACAGACGGCGACATCGAGGCATGTGTCAAGGCCTCGACCAACAGGCGCGGATTGGCAAACCTATGCCCGATACGCCCTTCAAAAATTTTCATATCAGATGAACGCTTCACTCGATCCTCTTGAAAAACCGATCCCCACGCCAGGTCCAGAAGAACAGCATCGACCACCCGGCGGATGAAAACATGACGCGGTCGGCCCGTCCCACCAGGGCTTCAAACGGAACAAACCCCACGCCACCCACGCTTTGCGGCAAACGGCTGTCGGAAGAATTGTCGCGGTTATCGCCCATAAAAAAATAATGCCCTGGCGGAACCAGATACACACCGGTATTGTCGGCCCCGTCGCTGTCAATGTTCAGGATCCGATAGGATACCCCATTGGGCAGGGTCTCGATCAGGCGCGATTTCAGGCACAGTGCCCCGTCGCCCACGGGGGCGTTTTCACAGCGGGGGCGCCGCCCTCGTTGGGGGCGCGAGACCTCTTTGAACGCGCCGTCGGGTTTCAGCCCGACCGCTTCACCATTGATGTACAGCACGCCGTCGAACATCTGTATGCGGTCGCCTGGCAGGCCAATGACCCGCTTGACGAAATTTAATTCTGTTACCGGGTGCCGAAACACCGCCACATCGCCACGTTCTGGTTCCTCCCCGAAAATCCGGGTGTTATCACCACCGATAAAGCCACAGATCTGTTCCGCCTCAATGTTGATCCCGATATCGGGCAAGATGATGTTCGGACAGGAGGCGTAGGAATAGCCATAGGCCATTTTGTTCACGAACAAAAAGTCGCCGATCAGCAATGTCTGTTTCATTGATCCAGACGGGATAAAGAACGGTTGAAAGAAAAGGGTCCGGAACACCCCCGCAATCAACAGCGCATAGACAATCGTCTTGATCGTCTCGACGATTTGGTTTGCTTGATTGGGTTTGGCTGCCACTGGATGCTCCGCTGTATCGCTGGCTCGGTCCTGTGCTGCATGCCGGGGACAATACAGAGTGTCAAGCCGTGGCCGCCGGGATCGACTGGAAAGGCAGAGGTCAGAGTGATTCGCATTTGGGACCACAAACCCGGGCTTTGTCGCACAGACCGGCGTCCTGCCCCGTGGGTCCCCTGTGCCGGGTACGCCGGACCACGACAATTCGAAAATCCGAACCCGGATTTTGGCACCCCGACACCCGCACCATGAGGCACCACCCCGGCGGTTTCACACGGGTCTTGAACGGGGACCGCCCGGGTTTCGCCACGCCCCGGCTCGGTCTGCACTGGTATTCCCACCCCCGCTTGCCATCCGCGCCACAGGGGCCAACACAGAGGGCGCTGTCGGGATTATCGCACCCCACACCCTGCCCGTTGGGCTTTCGCCCCCGGGTGCTGTGCTGTTCCGGTACCGGCACATGGGCGATTTGCACAGCGTCGCCTATGTGGTGGCCTCTGACGCCGGGCTGGCCGTTTGGATCGATTAATGGGCTGCC
>JACOMT010000101.1:9396-11566 GCA_014623385.1 Paracoccaceae bacterium | reverse complement strand
TTGTTTTGACAAACGCCCCATAAGATGAACTCATGGGCATGGGAGGCTGCCCAAGATATTCCGCGCCAAGCCGACCGGCATATGGTGGAACGCTGACCAGCCCCGCCGTGCCGGTTTGCATTGAAAGCGGATACCTTGTTCAGGGGACCGTGCGCCGGATCATTGAGTGCTTCCTTTCTGGGCTCACCTCTGCCACCCTTGGGATAAATATCGCTCCCGACTGCCAGCATCCCGACCCTCGTATGCGGCTCTATCGGGATTGACGGGAACACGGCTGGCGGTCCGGGCTGTCGAAGAGTTGGTGATGCGCCCATGCTGCCAGAGTTACCCGACCGGATTCCTGCGGGTCACGACATCGGGTCAGTGACCGCAGACGGGGCCGCAGATGAGGTCTGAAACACCCGCAAATGCCATACGCAACGCTCATGCCGTCATACCCCCCGCGAAACACGACAACCCCCCCGGGAAGAAGCCCGCAAGCGCGGGTGCCATCCGCCCGGAATGGGACGGCCAATGCCTGTGCGTTCCTGAGGTCGCGTCTCTGGCGGTGATGCAGCGGATACCACCCCGCGCCCGTATCAAGAACAGGATGCACCGGGACGCATTGCGTGCAACTGTCGGGGCAAAGCGGCAAAGCCTGATGGGCAGGTTCCACAGGACAAAATCCGGAACGCATCGCCGTGCCCCCTGCCATACCCGTCACAGAGGCTGTAGCATAACTCCGTCCGGGGAAAGGGGGGGCGTCCGACCCTCACCTGATTTGTGCAACAAAACTGCGAATGGGCCTAAATTTGGTGCTGCATCTCAACAGCTTGCATTTGCACCACGAAACCCGGATGAAAATTCGCCAAGTGGTCCAGGCCCAGTTACCGAAATCAGGGTTTCCGACTGCGAGCGTCGCACCCGAAGCTTTGAAACATCAACTGGATGCCCGCTATGAAGCAGCAATGAAGTGGAAATGCAGCTTTGGCATGCCAAAATGCCTATTATCCGGCGTCATAAGCCCAAAGCGCGGCAAAGTGATACGTCGGGCCGTGTCCACATCCGACATCCAGGTCACCCGCCCCCGCCAACGCATCGCTGACGTAAGCCGTGGCATGCGCCACCGCGCTAGCGCCGGGCAGTCGTAACCCAGCTGTGTTGCCAGCACCGCCGACAAGGTACAGCCCGTGCCACAGGTATTTTTGCGTACACCCGCGGCGCGGACAGGAATTTGTCCCCTGCCCCGGTCGCCAGGCAATCCGGGCTGTCCCCGGTCGCCAGATGGCCACCTTTCAGAAAGACGGCTTCAGGTCCCAAATTGCGCAACGCTTGTGCCTGTTTTGCAATGTCGTGCCGATCCGTGGCAAGGGAAACATTCAGCAAACTGGCCGCCTCTGGCAGGTTCGGCGTCAGCACTGTGGCGCACGGGAACAGATGTGTCGTCAGCACCGATACAGCATCGGGTGCCAGTAGGGCCGCCCCCGCTCTTGGCCACCATCACCGGATCCATCACAACGGGCAGCTACGGGGCGCAGACCAGCGTCTCGGCCACTGCTTGGGCAATCTCAGTGGTAGCAATCATCCCAATTTTCATCGCATCAACCGATACATCCACAAGCACAGCGCGAACCTGTGCTGCCACAAAGTCGGGCGGGACCAAGATGCACCGCAGATACGTCCGTGGTGTTTTGCACGGTCAAAGCGGTGACCGCAGCCATGGAAAAGCCGCGATTAGCGGAAATCGCCGTGATATCCGCTTGAATCCCGGCCCCGCCCGAGGGATCTGAACCGGCAACTGACAGAATGTTCGGAATCATCGCGATGGGGCATTAAAGAATTGAGTGGCCGCAGCCTGGAGATCCGGTGTGCCGCATATGGCCGAAACGACCGCCAGACCATCGATATCGCATTGTCACATCTCTGGCTCGTGCCGGACCTTGAGCCCGCCTATGGCCACAGTAATTGCCCAGCACGGCCATATAGCGCAAGCCAGACAGCCCGCAAGGAGCCCTGTGATCTCCCTTGGTCGTGGTCGCACAAGCGGGACCAAGGCCAAAGTAGTCAACCATTGCCGAATCAACAGCCCGTACGGCGCATCCAGGGTTTCACAGAAAGCCCCAAAATCCTGTCGGGTCCCAGAAACGACCGTGCGATTGCATGCGACATATCCTCTTGCCCGATATGCGCG
>JACOMT010000101.1:2578-9299 GCA_014623385.1 Paracoccaceae bacterium | reverse complement strand
TTTGCGGTGACAACCATTTCGTGGGTGGAACAGGATTTGTCTCGCAACTGTACCATGGTGCCCCCCACCACCGTGCGCATCACCTTTTTGAAAATGCCAAAATTAGCGCACCGTACCGGATCTGTGACCAGATAGAGCCGCAGGGCACTGGACCATCTGTGCCAAATCTACTGATTAATTTACACGTAGGGGTTGTAATGTCACGCTAACTAGTTTATATGTATATTATCACTCAAACAAAAAGGAGTAATGACATGGAAAATCAACAGCAACAATCTAAATCATTTTTCCAAAAAGGTGCAGGTCGGGCATATTTGCCTTTACATGTAGTGCATTAACCAACCAATTGCACTGACGTCAATGCGTCCAGGAAATGCATCTGGAAACTGCCCGGCCCGGTTGCCCGGGTTTCGGCCAAGCTCCCTGCCGCCACAAATGGGCCAGCGCCGCAACGGCTGCCTCCCCTCATAGGGAGCCGCAACCGCCGCATAGGCCCCCGGTCAGCGCCGTCAGCGAACACCCCAATGCGGTGATTTGTGGCATAACAGGTGATCCCCAACAAATGCGTGTGCTGCGCGATCCATCGGTCACAAAATCAACCGATCCAGTCACCGCAGCAACGGCAGTCTGCTGAATTGCCAGGCGGCGCGCGGCCCCCTCGACTACGGCCACCGACCGCGTCACCGGAATCCACTTCCTACCCCGGAGCCGCCTCTGCCGCCAGGGCCATGATTTCAGATGCATTTCCCCGAATAACCGTTGGACACCGACCCAATAGCGCTTGCGTCGCATCCCGCCGAACAGCCGAAATGAAGTGCGCCACCGGATCGAAAACCCAAGGCGTTTGATGCTGATTTGCCGCCATCGTCACCGCCCCAGCAAAGGGAACAAATTCGGTCATTTCTTCTTCGGTATGGATCATGGCTGGCGAAGCCCGGCTGCAAGTACAACATTCGCAGCAGTATTCATTGCAACATCGTTGGTGATGCAATGCACCAAAGGTTTTTGGTCCCGAAGGATGTCTATGGCGGTCGCAGTTGTCATGCCAGTCTTTCCTGCCGTGCAGGTCGCCGCGCAATGTCACAATAACTGCATCTGGCACGCCTCCCTCCGCCAGCATTATCTGGTTCAGGTTCAAAGGATTCGTCTCAGCCTTGCGGCCTTACTGGACAAATTAGTCTATTTTCAAATGTCGCAAAACACAAGGTTCCAGTGGCCTGGCACCCGAAACCTACTTCATGCAGTTAAAACCCAACAACCACCTGACACCACTCACCCAGTCTGATGATTTGATGATGGGTGACTTTGACCGCATGCAACAGCCTGTCGATTTCGTACCGCCAGAATTCGATAAACTCGAACAGTTTAGATGGTCCATTGCCAGATCGTAATCCTGCCAGATACGTGCGTTCAGAACATACATATAATCCGGAATGTGACAATAAAGTTCGGCTGTGGACAGATCATAACCTTTTGAGCATTAGTTTGATTTCAAATTGGTCCATATTTGCCCTTTTTACATGTTTTTCCCTCAATTTTGATCAATCGCGAATGGCTGTCCAGGAAAAGCAGTGTATTAGCATCATTTTCCAAATGGCTGCCAAGGCACGATTATCGAAGGTATTGCACCCCATATGCACAGTGTGATAGGATGCAACTATGATATATAAACCACGCTGAAAATACAGGCAAAGCACGTGACCGATACGCCGAAACCTCCTGAAAAAGAAGACCAAATTCCAGAACGCCCCGCATATGATGGACCGACCGTGTCCATCGAAAAAGAGATGCGCAGTGCTTATTTGGACTATGCCATGTCGGTCATCATCAGCCGGGCCATTCCCGATCTGCGCGACGGGCTGAAACCTGTTCACCGGCGCATTCTGTATGCCATGCATGAAAGCGGGAACAGCCACGACAAGGCCTATCGCAAATCGGCCAGGCCCGTGGGTGACGTCATGGGTAAATACCACCCACATGGCGACAGCGCGATTTACGACGCACTGGTACGCATGGCCCAGGATTTTTCCATGTCCCTGCCCCTGCTGGATGGTCAGGGTAATTTTGGGTCGATGGACGGCGATAATCCGGCGGCGATGCGCTATACCGAGGTCAGACTAGGCAAGCCCGCCGCCACTCTGCTGGCAGATATAGACAAGGAAACGGTCGATTTTCAGGACAATTATGACGGCAAAGATCAGGAACCCACGGTTCTGCCTGCGAGGTTTCCGAACATGCTGGTCAACGGCGCAGGGGGCATCGCGGTGGGGATGGCCACCAATATCCCACCGCACAATCTGGGCGAGGTCGTGGATGGCACACTGGCCCTGATCAAGGCTCCCGATCTGACCAGCGAACAGCTGCTCGACTATATCCCTGGTCCCGATTTTCCGACTGGCGGCGTGATCTTGGGCCGCTCTGGCACGCGCAAGGCCTATTTGGAAGGGCGCGGCAGCGTCATCATTCGCGCCAAAACCCACGTTGAAGAGCTACGCAAAGACCGCCACGCAATTATTATTGACGAAATTCCCTATCAGGTGAACAAAGCTACGATGATCGAAAAGATTGCCGAGGCCGTACGCGAAAAACGAATCGACGGCGTGGCACATGTCCAGGATGAAAGCGACCGGAACGGCGTCCGCGTTCTCATCGAACTGAAACGGGATGCCACGCCCGAGGTTGTTATGAACCAGCTGTTCCGTTTTTCCCCTATGCAAGTTTCCTTTGGCTGCAACATGCTGGCGTTGAACAACGGGCGCCCGGAGCAGCTGACGCTGCGCCGGTTCTTAACCTCATTTATCGAATTCCGCGAAGATGTGGTTGCCCGCCGCACGGCGTATGAGTTGCACAAAGCGCGCGAACGCAGCCATATCCTGTGCGGCCTGGCCGTTGCAGTATCAAATGTAGATGAGGTCGTAGCGACCATCCGATCCTCGACGGATACTGCGGAAGCCCGCGGGCACCTGATGTCGCGCCGATGGCCTGCCGCCGACATCGCGGGATATATCCGCCTGATCGATGATCCGACCCACAAAATGAACGAGGATGGCACCTATAACCTCAGCGAAAGACAAGCCCGCGCCATTTTGGAATTGCGGCTACAGCGCCTAACCCAACTGGGTGTCAAAGAGGTCACCGACGAGCTGGAAGCATTGGCCGGTAAGATCAAGGATTACCTTGGTATTCTGGGCAGCCGCAAACGCATTATGGCGATCATCGCGGACGAATTGCGCGAAATCAAAGAACAGTTCGCCGTGCCCCGCCGTACCGAGATCGCTGACTGGTCCGGCGATATGGAACACGAGGACCTGATCGAGCGTGAGGATATGGTCGTGACGGTCTCCGCCGGCGGCTATATCAAACGCACCCCACTGGCCGAATTCCGTGCGCAAAAGCGCGGTGGCAAAGGGTTATCGGGGATGAAAATCAAGGAGGAGGATGTGGTGACCACCCTCTTCGTTGCAAACACGCACACCCAATTGTTGTTCTTCACCACCCATGGGATGGTCTACAAGCTAAAGACCTGGCGTTTACCGCAAGGGGGCCGCGCCACCAAGGGTAAAGCCATCGTGAACATCCTGCCCATCCCCCAAGGCATATCGATTGCGGCGATCATGCCCGTTGACCGTGACGAGGCGAAATGGGGCGAATTGCAGATCATCTTTGCCACCAGTGCAGGCGATGTTCGGCGCAATGCGCTGAGCGATTTCACCAACGTAAAGCGCAACGGCAAAATCGCGATGAAATTGCCCAAAGATGGGTCCGTGAGTCTGGTTAACGCGCGGATATCTTCCGAAGATGATGATGTGATGCTGGTCACGAATTCCGGGCGTGCGATCCGGTTCCGGACAACCGATGTCCGCATTTTCAAGGGGCGCGATTCCGCCGGTGTACGCGGGATCAAGCTGACAAACGGGGATAAGGTAGTTTCGGCCTCAGTCATCCGCCATTTCGTGGCGAGCCCGGCGGAACGTGTCGCCTATCTGAAAATGCGTCGCGCTATGGCAGGTCTGACGGATGAGGGTGAAGCCGAAGATGGGGCTACCATCGCCGACCCCGATTTTTCAAACGACCGTTATATTGAGATGTCTGACTCGGAAAACCTGATATTGACGATCACGGAATCCGGCATGGGCAAGCTCAGCTCATCGCACGATTATCCGGTGCGGGGTCGTGGCGGCAGGGGCGTGGCGGCGATGGACAAAGGGATGCGCGGCGGTGCGCTAGTCGCATCCTTCCCTGTGGATATGGATGATCAGATCATGCTGGCCACATCCACCGGCCAATCGATCCGGGTGCCTGTGGACGGCATCTCTTTCCGCTCGCGCAGCGCAGGTGGCGTCCGAGTGTTCAACACCGGTGCGGATGAACGGGTGGTCAGTGTCGCCCGGATAGAAGACCAGGGCGGGGAGGAGTGATCCCTCACCCCTGAACGTCCTGGGACGTAACGCGGTGCAGGTCTCTCGCTGTTGCGACGAGAATTGTACGGCACCACGTTGAGAGCCTCCCCAACTCCCCTCCGAAAGGAACAAACCCGTTTCGGTGAAGCTAATCAAGCTGACACGTGCGTACGCCTCGCTGATCACGCGTTGAGATCAAGCCTTTGTATTCCATACACTTCCCTGCCCTGGCAACTTGGGGCTCGGGACTTATCCCTGGGCCAATAGTATGATCAGATCAGGGATAGGAAGCGGTTCGCTGTCTTTGATCGTCATCAAAACGCTATCAAGCGGCCCCGGTGTTGCATCATCCACGGGCCGGGTACGCGGATGCATTTCAGAGTGCAGCCTGCGCATAAACCGATCAGCACGGATCGGCAAGACGGTCCCCTTGATCAAGAAAACCACATATATTTTGGGATATTATACAAAGAACCTGGTCATTGGGAAGCATCCAAAAAATCCTCAAGAGCACGTGCCCAAGCAGCGGTACGAGCTCTGCCCACATCAACAAAATACTGAAGGCAGTTTTTCCCTTCTGAGGTAGCATGCCATTTGTCAAAAAGACGGCTTAGCTCTGCTTCACCTTCCAAAGTAAAGGCATCTTTAAGCGCTTGATGCGCTTTGTATGGAATGTCCATACACTCGGGAAATGTCCAAATGACACGTGCATAGCTTGCCGGATCTGCACTTGCAGGTTGCAGAATCACTGCAGCAAGCATCAGTATGGACAAAAGGAATTTCTTTATCTCACAATTCCATGTAATGACATTGGTGTTCCGGTCTCTGACCAGATTGTTGTATTGCGTCCGCGTAGTCGCGGGCAAAGGTAGCGGTATGGGTGCGTATTTCGTTAACGCCGAGGTGCATGGCCTGGGTCACTCTGATGTTAACATGTCACGACATCACGAAGCCCAAACCTAAACGTGCCCGCCCCAGTCTGCAACGGGAGCAGAAGCGATGCAACCGGTGAGATATGGGATAAAAGCAATTGCTGACGCGGTAGAACCTGTCAATCTGGCCTTTGACTACCTAGACGCGGTAGTCGGTATCTTGAACCAACACGGTTGAAACCACGCCTGGTTCGGGGCCGCAACGGTAGTTGGCGCGCTTTTCATTTGGCGTGCTACAATTTGGGTCACAGGTATGCGCGGCGGTCTTGCCCAACTGCTATATCCATTCAAGACCTCCGTACAATCGAGGAGTCCGTCCGGGTCATGGATATGTTATGGTTCACGCGGGTGTGCCGGGCTTTTCAGAGTGATCTGATGAACCTTTTTTGTGTGAGGCGGCGGGGCGTATCCGCGACGATGACATTTCGGCAGGGATTGGACGCGCTGATGTATTGGCGGTCTTTTTCGCCGATCCCGTGGCATAGGCCGTCGGCTTTGCTCAGGTGTCCGTCGGCCGAGCAATCAGGCGGTGGCACGGGGCAGAGCAAACCGGGTCGGCCCACGCGGTGGCCACTTGTAACACGACAAACATAACGCTCAATTGGGTTTATCTGGTGGGTTTATCAGGGCTGGGTGCGGGAAAACCGCCCGATACTGGGGGAGGTCGGACCGATGAAGTCTGCGGATTCCAGGGGGGAGAGGCCGGAATGGCGATGGCGGTGATCAGGCGGGGGCCGCCCAAACCCGCGAACCCTGGCAATCGCGTAAGCCAGACCGGCAACCGCACCTCACCAGCTGAAAAGCGAACGGGGCGAGCGGGACCGGAAAATCGGTACCTCGAATGAAAACAAGCTGGTGCGCAGAGGTCTTTGGGATGGTGTTTGCCTGCCCTATACGTCAAATGGCGATAATTTGTAGCACAAAATCGGCCCAAAGGCCTGGTCACGCTTTTGGCTTTGACCCAGCCAGCAACCTGTACCGACCCCGCTGCATGCTACGATCCGAAACTCCGTCAAAAAACACTTGCCCATTTGTGACAGCGCGACACCGCCGCGCATTTTGGCATCAGCCACCGGGTTCATCCGCCCGCCTTTTCCTCCAGCATCAGCCACTCGCCCTCGGCAGCCTGCAAATTCTCTTGCCACGCCAACAATGCTTCGGTCACTTTTTGGAACTTGACCGGTTCCCGCGCGAACAGCTCTGGATCCGCCATCAGCCCTTTTAGCCTGGCAATTTCGACTTCCAAACGCTCAATCTCTGTCGGCAGCGCCTTTAGCCGGTGCCGTTCGGTAAAGGACAAACCGGATTTTGGCCGCGCTTTGATCTTGGTTTCGGGTTTTGTCGGCTTGGGCTTTACGTCAGTCCTTGGTGCTATCTCTTGCCGCTGCG
>JACOMT010000101.1:0-2392 GCA_014623385.1 Paracoccaceae bacterium | reverse complement strand
GCCGGTTTCGCCATCACCTTGGCCAGTAACAGCCGGGCCTGTTCGCCGCCTGACAACGACCGGACCGGAGCCCGTGCCTGACTGTCATCGAACAAAAACTCTTTCAGATACCCCACAACATGTTTCGGCGTGCCACGCACCAGAACCTGATCCACCTTACCCGACACTCGCATATCAGGATCTCCGGTCAGCGATTCCCACAGGGTCATGTCCAGATCCAATCGTGCGCGGGCCTGTTCAAACACCGCAATCTCCAGATTGGTGCCCAGCTGAACCGTCCCGGCATCAGGTGCCACCTGCCCCAAAAGAATTTTCAGCAAGGTCGTCTTGCCCACCCCGTTCGGCCCGACAAAGGCGATGCGGTCCCCCCGTTGCACCTTTATGGAAAAGTTTCGTACGATGGATTGGTCGCCAAAGGTTTTGGATACGCCCGTGGACTCAATCACCTTGCGTCCGGATTTTGGTCCTGGTTCCAACACCAGCCCGGCCGTACCCTGACGCCGGATCTGCATTGCCCGCTCTTTCCGCAAATCCCGCAGCGCGCGGACCCGTCCCTGATTGCGCTTGCGCCGGGCGCTGATGCCTTCAACCACCCATCGCGACTCGAACTTGATCTTGCGATCCAGCTTGTGGCGGGCCGTGTCCTCCTCTTTCCAGACCTGGTCGCGCCAGGCCTCAAAGGCGTCAAATCCAGCCTCTTGTCGCCGCACCATGCCCCGATCAATCCACAGGGTCGCCCGTGTCAGCGCCTGCAGGAACGTACGGTCATGGCTGATCAGAAGATAGCTCACGCGGGGCGCAGTCAGCTCGCGCTCCAGCCAGGCTATGGCCTCGATATCCAGATGGTTTGTCGGCTCGTCCAGCAACATCAAATCCGGTGCCTCGGCCAGCAGCTTTGCCAGTGCTGCCCGCCGCCGTTCGCCGCCGCTGGCCGTGCCAACCGCGCGGTCTGGATTGAACTTGAACCCCTCTCCCGCGCGTTCAACCTTGTAAAGCTCGTCCAATGCCAAGCCGCTGGCCGCATAGTCGCCCAGTGTCGCAAACTCCGCCATTGCCGGTTCCTGTTCCATATAGCCAACGGTTTTACCCGGTGAGACCGCGATCTCGCCTCGGTCCGGCTCCACCAAACCCGCCATCACCTTCATCAAACTGGATTTTCCCGACCCGTTGCGCCCGACCAACGCAATGCGGTCACCCGGATGCACCACCAGATCAAGATCGGAAAACACCGGATTGCCGCCAAAGGTCAGCGCAATACCGGACATCCGCAACAAAGGAACACGTGCCATGCCGCACGGGCTAAACCGCTCGGGGTGCCGCGTCAACACCCGCAGGTCTCAATGTTGAATACTATTCGGCAGCCCGCCACCGCGCGCAACAGCCGTTTGCGTGCCGGGGAAATTCCGCCGACCTCGACCACCGTGAACAGGCGCAATGTATTCATTTGCAAGTCCAACCACCGCGATGGTTGCTGACCCACCCCCATTATCAGATAGGTTTTCAGCAGCGGCGGTATCCGCAGCATGGCTTTCTTCGCATCCGGCTTGCACCGCAATCGGGCAGCATAGCGAAAGACATCCGGTGCCTTGACTTGCGGCAACCACCGTTTGGGTGCCAGACTTCGGTGTTTCAAAATTGCAAAAACGCCCAGATACTGTTCAATCTCGGTCCCCGCGAAAGAGGAACAGCCAAACAGCATTTCCACTTCTCTTTTGTCCACAAACCGGGTTATCTTGCCCCAAGTCACGCGCAAGATACCAAGTCGGTCCAATCGGGATGGATACAAAACCGGCCCATTTCGACCATCCGGACAGAAAAATCTTCCATTGCTAACAAGGTTATAGAACTGCGCAGAATAGCTGTACCCGATATCGGGGCCCTGGGCCATCACCAGCAGCCGAAAATAGCATACCAAAGTACCGATTGCCAGATCATGGATTAGGACATACGCACAGATCGAATCAAAACCGTCTTCATCAGGACAACCGTTCCCAAAGGCCAGATTGCGCAACACTTGGGCCGCGGTTTAATCCGCACCAGTTTTTGCCGACCCAGCATGGTAACGGCCTTTGTTCAGAAAGGGGGCTTTTGCTAGCACGATGCCCTCTTGCGCTGCATCTGAACGTCCTTTGATTGCACCTGGTAAATTATAAAGACCTCTGCATAACTGGAAAATTGCGGACAAATCATCAACAGCGGGCACCCTCAACTGCGGTTGGATTTCATGCTGTTTTGCGGTCCTGATCTCTTATGCACCTGTGCCCGATGACGCGACCCGTTGCCGTTTTCGCAATGCGCTGGCGCAGGGCGGTGTCCACGATGATCTTTTGGCCGGGGTTTGTCGTCAGATCGGGGATTGCGGGCCAAAGCGGCAATCATCGACGCCACACAC
>JACOMT010000100.1:12638-14041 GCA_014623385.1 Paracoccaceae bacterium | reverse complement strand
GGCACCGAAATAGTATTTGATGATTTCCTGCAACACGATGGCCAGGCCAAAGGTCACCAGGATCTGGTCCGCATGCGGACGTTTGTAAAAGTGCCTGATCAACCCCCGTTCTATAAGAATGCCCAAGCTCACCATCACCGGAATGGCAAAGAGGATTGACAGCGGCACGGCCCAGTCGATAATCGCATTCCCCGTGACCTGTCCAAACATGTCATATACATAGGGCACATCGACTTTCAGCGGATTGCCCAGAAAGTCGGTCTTGCTGTCGTCGATCACAGTGCGGGACAGCGTCAGAATGCGGCTAAGGGTCACCGCGCAAAAAGCCCCGATCATGAACAGCGCGCCATGGGCAAAGTTGACCACACCTAATGTGCCGAAAATCAGTGTCAGACCCAGTGCAATCAGCGCATAGGCCGAGCCCTTGTCGAGCCCGTTCAGGATTTGGAGAATAATTGATTCCATTGATCCCACCCTTGTTGGTTTGGACAGGTTCTGGACCGAATGTGTAACGCGGTGACGGGCAGACAATTGCGGGGCGGGCAGGGGGCCCGCCCCGCAATTGGCCTACACACCCGGGTTACAGGTGCCCAGTTCGCCACCAAAGATCGACGCGTCATAGGTGACTTGTGAAACCGGCGTGAGCTCAACGATTTCCAATAGGTCGAATTCGGATGTGGGGTTTTCCTTGCCCTTCACAACCAGAACGTCCTTAAAGCATTGGTGGTCTTCGGCACGATACAGGGTCGGACCATTGCCCATGCCATCGAATTCAAAGCCTTCCAGCGCCTCGACGACCGCACAGGGGTTAAAAGAACCGGCCCGTTCCACCGCATCAGCATATAGCAATGTCTGCACATAGCAGGTCTGTGCTGCCTGCGACGGCGGAAAGCCGTATTCGGTGCCGAACGATTTGACGAACGCTTTGGACCCTGCATCCTGTAGCGACCAGTGCCAGTTGGTCGACCCAAAGATGCCCTTGACGTTGGCACCGGCACCTTTCGCCATCAGACGCGAATAGAGCGGAACGATAATTTCAAAGTTCTTGCCGTTGACCACCTTGTCGCGCAGGCCGAACTGAACCGCGTTGGTTAGCGAATTGACCATGTTGCCGCCATAGTGGTTCAGAACCAGAACATCGGCACCCGACTGCAAAACCGGTGCGATATAGGACGAGAAATCTGTTGCCGTCAGCGGCGTTTTCACAGCCGTCACCGTTTCCCAACCCAGCGCCTCGGTCGAGTTCCGCACCGCTTCTTCGGTGGTATAGCCCCAGTTGTAATCTGCCGTCAGGTGATAGGCGTGACGGTCAGTACCATAGTTTTCCGCCAGAATCGGTGCCAGTGCCGCACCCGACATGTAAGAGTTAAAGAAATGGCGAAAGCCGTTTGCCTTTTTGTCTT
>JACOMT010000100.1:6931-12543 GCA_014623385.1 Paracoccaceae bacterium | reverse complement strand
GTGACGTATTCGACCTTCTTGCCCAGGATGCCGTTCCCGTTCAGTGCTTTCGAGCTAAAGGTGCTCATCATCCCGCCGTCGCCTTCACCGTTCAGGTGCTGGGTGGCCAGTTCGTACGCACGCAGCTCGTCCGCACCCTCATCTGCGTAAGGGCCGGTTTGCGGTACGTTAAAGCCCAAAGTCACCGTGTTGCCGGTTGGTTCGTTGGTGAACGCCGCAGCCGGTGACGTGGCAAAGATCGTCGGGACGGCCAACCCGGCACCAGCTACGGTACCGGTTTTCAGCAAACCACGACGGGATACGGTTTTGTTGGACATTGGTTATTCTCCCATGTTTAACACATCACACCCGTCCACTCCTCAACGGAGGGGGGCAACCACAAAAGGTTCACACAATTATACAGGGTGCGTAGATCAATGCAAGGGCAATATAGGTACGGCAGGGAAAACCAAGCAATAAACCGCTTGAACACTAGGCATATTTTGTAAACATCTAAACAACGTTCCGGGATATTCTGTAAAAGGATACAGGTTATGGCGCACGACACGCTGACCGGCACACGGATTCGTCAGCGTCGGTTCATAATCGGCACCCGCCAGGCCAACCCTGGTGCGTATGGTCCATATTCCGGCCTCGTACCTCCATCTGATCGAACACAATCGCCGCCGAGTCGGCGTCAAATTGCTGCTGGACATCGCCCGGGCTCTGGGAACAGAACCCTCGTGGTTGAGCAAGGCGGCAGAGGTCGCCTTGCGCGTGACGCTGCGCGAGACGGGCAGCGGAAATCGGCGTTCCGGGGCTGGACACGGAGCAGGTGGAAGGACCTCTGCGTGAGCGCGTGGTGTTCGGTGCAAGCTTCGATTTGGCCATTCTGTCCGGTCCGCTGGCCTTACCCGGCCTTACAGCGGGCAAAGCGGTTTTGGTGGTCTGGTTATGCGATTGCCGGTGTTTGCGGGGCAGGTTCTGCCCGATTGCCACCAGCGCCAGCTGGGCGTTTTGTTTTGGCCAGCCCGAACTATCGGGCGGCGCGTCATCGTGGCATAAGCATTGCGCAATCCCACAAGCGGCGTTTGCAGATCAGCCTCGCTCGCATTTTCTGCAGCCCGCAGCGGGCGATAACAGGCGGCCGTTCGTATGATCCCGTCACGGTGGTGATCGCACAGGGCATCCCGGTTGGCCTTGCTGGCATAGGCCTTGTCGGGCCAATACCCGCCTGTGCGTTCGCCTCTTTGACCATGGTATAGAACCCGGGGGCTCCCGGCCCGGTTCGCAGGTGTCGTGCGGACCTTGTCGATGAAACTTTCCTCGTTCTGGCTTCGTTCGGGCGGGTAAAGCCGTTGAATTTCATCTTTTAGCCCGGCGCATGCTTCCGGCCTTTCTTGATCCACCGCGCTTGCGTGTCGGCACTGAAGTGCACGTTTGGATCGTCGGGTGGATCGTCGATGACCGCCGCTTCAGCTCATGATCCCCGATCTGACGGCAAACCCCGGCCAGAAGATCATCGTGGATACCGCCCTGCACCAGCGTGTTACGAAGACGGCAATGGGTCATCTCATCAGGTACAGGTGCATAAGAGACCGAGACCGCAAAAAGGCATGAAATCCAACCGCAGTTGAGGGCGCGCGCGCCAGCTTCGGGGTGCCACTGCCCGAACAGCAGACACTTGAAGTGGAGCAGTGGATCATAACTGAGGTCCCCCGGAGCGTCCCAACGCAGGCTGGCATATCGACGAACACCACCGCCAGTTCACTGGTGCGTCAATTCTGTTCAGAACGTCATCTGCGCCGACCCGAGAACCGCGTTCAACACGAACCGCGTAAAAACAGGTACCTAAAACCACCCCCTGAACGCCCCCAGGGTTGATGGTTTGCCCGCAACCCTCCAGTTATGCAGAGGTCTTTCGTGGCTTCGATGGAGCGACATCTGGCCCAATGCTCACGATTGTTTAGGTGCTAAACGGTCCGCGGGACTAGAGCTCCTGCTTCAAGTAGTTGAGAAGGCAGCGAAGCGGGACCATGGCGCGATACTCTCTTGGAAAATAGATAAAAACACTTGGTGTCTTCGGGAGATAGTCTATCAGGACTTGTTTCAGGACGCCTGCTGAAAAGTCTTCCTGAACGTAGCGTTCAAATGTGTACACCAATCCTAACCCAGCCTTGGCGAGATCCAATGACGTTGGGATGGTATTGGTAATGAACTTTCCTTGAACGTCGACCCGAAACTCTTGATCACCATCGCAAAAATCCCAGGGAGCGAAGCGGCCCGAGGATTGAAATCTGTACCGAATGCACTGATGAGCCTGCAGTTCTCGAGGGTGTTGTGGATGACCGTGTGCCTGCAAATAATCCGGACACGCCGCGACGGCCAGGGGAAGCGCGGCTGAAACACGAACAGCCACCATGTCCTGCGCGATTCGATCTCCAAGTCGAAATCCTGCGTGAAGTTCCTCGTCCAAAATATCCGAGAGCGCATCGGTCAAACGAAGTTCAACCTCAATTTCCGGATATTCCTGGCTAAAACCTGCCAACAAAGGCCCTACAAGCATCGAGAACACGAACTCTGGCATCGCAAGACGGAGCTTTCCACGCGCGGCGTGGCCCGCAGATTGGGCACTTTCGACCGCCTCTCCAAGTTGCTTAAAGGCCGGACCTGCCCCACGATAAAGTGCTCTACCAGCGTCAGTCAGGCTGAGTGATCTTGTTGTTCGAATAAACAGTGCTGTTCCCAGCTGATCTTCGAGGGTCTTTAGCTGATGGCTGACCGTTGCCGGCTTGATCCCAAGAGCATCCGCAGCCGCACGCTGACTTCCATGACGCGCAATTGCCGTGAACACTTCAATAGTTGCTAACGGTAAGCGCATAGCCCCCTTCGCCCCAACAAATAATAGATTTTATCTAATAATGCCTTAGACGTGGAGTCAATTATCAAATCAGAGGCCGTGGCTATCTTCTCCTCAACCGCGACAAAATCGAAGAGAGGAACTCAAATGGCCCGGATCACTTTGCAAAACACGCCTGAACTTAAGGGGGTGGTCAGCCGTTCGGTGGAATTTAAAAGCGGCGGCAACTCATTGAAAGGTGTACTGTATTCCCCCGAGAAGGCGAACGGCCCGTTGCCAACTGCTATCGTGACAGGAGCGTGGACGACCGTCAAAGAGCAAATGGCCGGAACCTACGCCCGTGAGCTCGCGGCCAGGGGCTATGCCGCTCTTGCATTTGACTTCACGCCGACTTCCTGGCCTCGCTCGACGAAGTCGATTCTGACCGAATTTCTGGCCTCGGCGTATGTGCGTCTTCTGGCTACATGGCAGCAGCCGTGGCTGACGATGCCAAACTCCAGAATTTGGCTCTTGTTGCCCCTTGGCTTCATGATGCTGAAATGGCTCAAGACATTTACGGAGGTGCTGAATCCGCGGCCAATCTGATTGCAGAGTCAGAAGCCGAAGGTGCTGCGGATACTGTATTACTTGGTGCGTCTGCGACAGACAAAAATTCGGTCATGTATCAAGCCCCCTACTACACTGAAGCAGATCGAGGGCTCATCCCGGCTTACGACAACAAGTTCTCGGTCGCATCGTGGAAACCTTGGTTAACCTACGATGCACAAGTATCTGCTGACCGCTTGACAGAACCAATTCTTATGATCGGATCGCCATCCATCGCGCTTCCAGCGGGTGCCGCTGCCTATGAAGCTCGCACGAAAGCGACATTGAAAAAACTCTGGCTTGGTGACGATGTGAACCAATTCGAGTTCTACGACCGCAAGGATGTTGTGACCGTGTCAAGCGACGCCGTTGCGGATTTCTTCGGAAGCTGATCGGCAGACGCTATCTCGCGACAGATTGACGACCTCTCAGGACCGCTCTTTGGGGGCGGCCCGGGTAACCGAAAGCGAACACCCCTTTTTCAACTTTGAACGGAAATGGAGAAAAACATGTCCAACGAAGACACTACGAGCCGCCGCTCCTTTTTGACGGGTGGAGGCGTGGCTTTGGCTACTGCGGCCGCTGCAGGTGCAGCTGCAGCCAACACACTCAATCCAACTGACCCCGCGTTTTCCGTCAACGCAAAAGGTCGTTTTGCGGGCAAGGTGGTCGCTATTACTGGCGGGAACTCTGGCATTGGCGCGGCAACAGCGGATGCATTCGCGATGGAGGGTGCTAAAGTTTACATCACCGCCCGTCGCGACGCGCTCGGAAAAGAGGTCGAAGCGGCGATCCGGGCCAAAGGCGGCGACGTTACCTGGATGGTAACCGATGTGCGCGACGCCGCTCAAGTAGAACGGTTCATCTTGACGATTGTGGCAGATGCGGGCCGTCTGGACGTTCTGTTCAACAACGCTGGTATCTTCATGACGCCTGCACTGGTCGAGGACATCCCCATCGAGGAATTCCGGGACCACATGGCCACCAACGTTGAGGGCGTGTTCTATGGCATGAAGTACGCGATCCCGCAGATGAAAACCCAAGGCGGCGGTGTCATCGTGAACATGGCGTCTGTTGCTGGTCACCGCGGGTTTGGCTTTACCGGCCACTACAGCGCCTCCAAGCACGCCGTTCGCGGTCTGACAAAAGCGGCTGCAAACGTCTCGGCCAAGGACAACATTCGTATCAACTCCATCTCGCCTTTGGCTGTTGATACCCCAATGCTTGAAGAGAGCTTCGCCTACCAGGGTGTGACCTACGAGGCGATGGCACCCAACTTCGTCACACCGCGCATCATGACCGCGCACGAAATGGCTGTTGGCGTGATGTTCCTGGCATCGGACGAAGCGTCCTTCATCAATGGCATGGACTTGGACGCGACCGGCGGCCAGCTCGCCTAAAACAATCCCCCTGGCTCCTCTCGGGGCCGGGGGGATCAAAACGACTTAACCTCAACTGGCGCAATCTCGCGCCGCTTCCTAAACGAAGGACTCTCGAAAATGAAACATGTTTTGACCGCCGCTCTGCTTTTTACAGGGTCAACCGCTGCTTTTGCGGAGATGTCGGACGAACAACAGGTTCTGAACGCCATCAACAACGTTGGCTACTATGCTGATCAAGGCGAGTGGGACCAGGTGGCCGCGCAATTCCACCCCGATGGGGCCGTGCTGGACTACACCTCCTATGCAAACGCATCCGCGGGCACCTCTGCTGAACTGCCCAGCTTGCTGCCGACCGAGATCGTCGCCGCATGGCAGACAGTGCTACCCGGTTATGATCGCACGCATCACCTGATAGGCACCGAAAGCGTCCAGATCAACGGTGACACCGCGACAACCACATCGAACATCTACGCCACACATATCCTGGCCAACGATGAGGGCGAGGACACCTGGGTCTTCATCGGCGATTACCAACATGAGTTGGCAAAGACCAATGATGGCTGGAAGATCACCTTCATGCGGGCCAATCTGCGCGCGCAACTCGGAAACGAGAATCTGCCTGCGCTCGCGACTACGCGTGTGAGCACTGCTCGGTAAGTCACTTTCTGTTATGAAGCGGCGTCTTGGTTCGCCATTGCGAATTCTGCGCTGCTTCCTGATCAAGACCTCTGCATAATTTGGAGGATTGCGGACAAACCATCAACCCGGTATGCTTTCAGGAGTGGTTTGAGGAATCTGTTGTTGCG